>NZ_JBHUAL010000020.1:0-43014 GCF_042789775.1 Kitasatospora sp. NPDC056800
GTGCGGGTGGTGCGGCAGCGGCGCCGTGGCCGGACGGTGGATCAGCCCTCGGCGGATCAGCCCTCGGTGGAGCCGTCCAGGTTGACGTAGGCGTAGAAGACGCCCAGGTCGTAGCCGTCCTTGTCGGTGTCGAACAGCACCTTGATGTCGGTGTCGCCGTTGCGCAGGAACGGCGAGATGTCCCAACGGTTGGAGTCGTAGCCGAAGTTGTTGCGGTTGTACGGGGTGCGGATGAACTGGTCGGCCGGGGTCAGCTCCTCGATGGTGGAGTTGAACGCGTCGTTGGAGGCGTGGTTGAGGTCCGAGAAGAGCGCCTGCGGGCCGTTGGTGGACTTGATGGCGAGGGTGTCGCCGGTCCACTTGAGGTCGCCGTCGTAGACGACGAAGCCGAGCTTGCCCGCGACCGGGCCGGCGGCGGGGGTCTGCAGCCCGGTGAGGTCGAACTCGCGCGGCGGGCTGTCCGGCAGCTCGACCCGGAAGCCGTCCCACAGGTGGATGTGCCGGTACGGCTTGCAGTCGTTCTCGTACGCGACCACGATCGTCCAGCCGCCCCAGCTGTGCGGCTTCACCACCGAGTCCATGTTGGCGACGGTGTAGGTGCCGTTGCCGGCCTGCCGGACCAGGTCGGTGATGTCGGCGGAGGCCTGGTAGCTGCTCTCCACGTCGGTGGTGATGTAGCCGATCGAGGGCTGGTCGTTGGCGATGTTGCGGTACTGGCCCTCGCCCGGGACCTTCAGGTACACCTCGTCGATCTGGTTCTCCGGCAGCACGACGTCGTCGATGCCGCGGGTGCCGCCCCAGTACAGCCGGGCGTACTTGACCCGGGAGCCGTCGATCAGGCCCAGGTCGGCGGAGCTGGCGGAGTAGATCCCGTCGCCGAGCGGGCCGACCGAGCCCGGGTCGATGTTGATGTACTTCATCTCGTACTTGTTGTTGATCGGCCGGGAGCCGAGGCCCTTGCGGGCGTCCTCGCAGGACGGCTGCTCCGGGTCGAGCGGCGCCTTCGTCTCGTCGCAGGTCATCAGCGAGTTGCTGATCCGGGTGATGGAGCCGTGGAAGTCGCCCTCGAACCGGGTGGTGAACGGCAGCTGGTTCTCGGCGATCGTGGTGGCCCGCTGCTGCGGGCGGTGCGGCTGCGGCGACTGCAGCGCCTGGAACGACTGGAGCGGGTTCTTCGACTGCAACGACTGCAGCAGCTCCAGCGGGTTCTTCGGGTGCAGCGGGAGCTGCGGGAGCTGCGAGCTCTGCGGGCTCTGTGAGTTCTGCGGGCTCTGCGAGCTCTGTGAGCTCTGCGGGGCCTGCGAGTTCTGCGAGCTCTGCGGGGCCTGCGAGTTCTGCGAGTTCTGCGGGTACTGCGCACCCGCGTTCGCACCGGTGCCCGTACCCGAACCGCGGGCGTCGGCGACGGTCGGGACGGCCAGCAGCTGGCCCGCGACGGCGGCCACGGCGGCACCCACGACGCAGGTCCGGCGGACGAGCAGTCGGGTGGCGGCGGCGCGACTGACGGAGGAGGTCATGTGATCCTCTTTCAGGATGAAACGGACATTCAGGCCCCATCGGACCATGACACCCGGTCATACAAGCTTCACATTCCGCCACCGCGACCGGCGATCCGTCGCAGATCCACTCCATAGGACGGCCCGCCGTCGTCCCTTCGGGCGACAGCGGGCCGGAAACGGTTTGAGCGGCCGTCAGCCGCTCACAGCACCTGGAGGTTCTTCCGCAGCTCGAACGGGGTGACCTCGGAGCGGTACTCCTCCCACTCCTTGTGCTTGTTCCTGAGGAAGAAGTCGAAGACGTGCTCGCCGAGGGTCTCGGCGACGAGCTCGCTGCGCTGCATCAGGTCGATGGCCTCGCCGAGGTTCTGCGGCATCGGCTGGATGCCGAGGGCGCGGCGCTCGGAGTCGGTCAGCGCCCACACGTCGTCGTCGGCGCCGGGCGGGAGCTCGTAGCCCTCCTCGATGCCCTTCAGGCCGGCCGCGAGGGTGACGGCGTAGGCGAGGTACGGGTTGCAGCCGGTGTCCAGGGAGCGGACCTCGATCCGGGTGGAGCCCTGCTTGCCCGGCTTGTACATCGGCACCCGGATCAGCGCCGAGCGGTTGTTGTGGCCCCAGCAGATGTACGAGGGCGCCTCGCCGCCGGCCCCGGCGGTGCGCTGGGAGCCGCCCCAGATCCGCTTGTAGGAGTTCACCCACTGGTTGGTGACGGCGGCCGTCTCGGCGGCGTGCTTCAGCAGACCGGCGATGAAGGACCGGCCGACCTTGGAGAGCTGGTACTCGGCGCCGGACTCGTGGAAGGCGTTGCGGTCGCCCTCGAACAGCGAGACGTGGGTGTGCATGCCGCTGCCGGGGTGCTCGGAGAACGGCTTGGGCATGAAGCTCGCGTGCACGCCCTGCTCCAGCGCGACCTCCTTCATGACCAGCCGGAAGGTCATGATGTTGTCGGCGGTGGAGAGCGCGTCGGCGTAGCGCAGGTCGATCTCCTGCTGGCCGGGGGCGCCCTCGTGGTGCGAGAACTCGACCGAGATGCCCATCGACTCCAGCATGGTGATCGCCTGGCGGCGGAAGTCGTGGCCCACCCCGCGCGGGGTGTGGTCGAAGTAGCCGGACTGGTCGGCGGGGATCGGCGGGGTGCCGTCGCCGGGCAGGTTCTTCAGCAGGAAGAACTCGATCTCCGGGTGTGTGTAGAAGGTGAAGCCCTGCTCGGAGGCCTTCTCCAGGGTGCGCTTGAGCACGAACCGGGGGTCGGCGAAGGAGGGCGAGCCGTCCGGCATCAGGATGTCGCAGAACATCCGGGCGGTGCCCGGGGTCTCCGAGCGCCACGGCAGGATCTGGAAGGTGGTCGGATCCGGCTTGGCGATCATGTCGGACTCGTACACCCGGGCGAACCCCTCGATCGCCGAGCCGTCGAACCCGATGCCCTCCTCGAAGGCCTGCTCCAGCTCGGCCGGCGCCACCGCGACCGACTTCAGGAAGCCGAGCACGTCGGTGAACCACAGCCGGACGAACCGGATGTCACGCTCTTCGAGCGTCCGAAGCACGAACTGCTGCTGCTTGCCCATGGGGACAGTCTCACCTCTGCTCTTTACGCTCGTGTTACGCCCCGGAGGCCGTGGAAAGACCTCGTAAAGCGGTTGCCCCCATCATGGCCGATCCCCGCCCGGCCCGGCAGTGCCGACCCCCGCCGCCGGCTCCCGCCCAGGACATCGCGTCAGTTAGACGATTACACTCGGGGCATGCCCAATCTCCGTCTCGCCCTGTGCCAGACCGACCCCTGGGTCGGCGACCTCGCCCGCAACGGCGACGAGGTGGTGCGCCGGACCAAGCAGGCCGCGGAGGCCGGCGCGCAGCTGGTCGCCTTCCCCGAGATGGCCCTCACCGGGTACCCGGTGGAGGACCTCGCCCTGCGCCACTCCTTCGTCGAGGCCTCCCGCGCCGCGCTGGTCGCCCTAGCCGCCCGGCTGGCGGCGGAGGGGCTGGGCGGGGTCCCGGTGGTGGTCGGCTACCTCGGGCGCTCCGAGCACGCCTCGCCGCGCTTCAACCGCCCGGCCGGCTCCCCGCAGAACTGCGCCGCCGTGCTGCACCGGGGCGAGGTGGTGACCCGCTTCGCCAAGCACCACCTGCCCAACTACGGCGTGTTCGACGAGTTCCGCTGGTTCGTCCCGGGCGACCAGCTGCCGGTGCTGCGGCTGCACGGGGTGGACGTCGCGCTGGCGATCTGCGAGGACATCTGGCAGGACGGCGGCCGGGTCACCGCCGCCCGCGAGGCCGGCGCCGGGCTGCTCCTGGTGGTCAACGGCTCCCCGTACGAGCGGAACAAGGACGACCAGCGGCTGGAGCTGGTGCGGCGCCGGGCCGCCGAGGCGGGCTGCGCCCTGGCGTACGTCAACATGGTCGGCGGCCAGGACGAGCTGGTCTTCGACGGCGACTCGATCGTGGTCGGCGCGGACGGTGAAGTCCTGGCCCGCGCCCCGCAGTTCGAGGAGCACCTGCTGGTGCTGGACCTCGACCTGCCGGCCGCCGCCGGCGACGACACCGACGGCCTGCTGCTCAGCGACGGGCTGCACCTGGTCCGTACCGAGCTGGGCGGCGAGCCGCAGGCCGCGCCCGCCGGACCGCTCACCGCCGGGGTGGCGCCGCGGCTGTCCGACGAGGCCGAGATCTGGGCCGCGCTGGTCTCCGGCACCCGGGCGTACGTGGCCAAGAACGGCTTCGACTCCGTGCTGATCGGCCTGTCCGGCGGCATCGACTCGGCACTGGTGGCCGCGATCGCGGTGGACGCCGTCGGCGCGCCGAACGTGCACTGCGTCTCGATGCCCAGCCGCTACTCCTCCCAGCACTCCCGGGACGACGCGGCCGAGCTGGCCCGCCGGACCGGGCTGCGCTTCCGGACCGTCTCCATCGCCCCGATGTTCGACGCCTACCTGGGCGCCGTCGAGCTGACCGGCCTGGCCGAGGAGAACCTCCAGTCCCGGCTGCGCGGCACCCTGCTGATGGCGATCTCCAACCAGGAGGGGCACCTGGTGCTCGCGCCCGGCAACAAGAGCGAGCTGGCGGTCGGCTACTCGACCCTGTACGGCGACTCGGTGGGCGCCTACGGGCCCGTCAAGGACGTCTACAAGTCGCTGGTCTTCCGGCTGGCGCGCTGGCGCAACGAGGAGGCCGGGCGGCGCGGCGAGGTGCCGCCGATCCCGGAGCACACCATCACCAAGCCGCCGTCCGCCGAGCTGCGGCCGGACCAGGTGGACACCGACTCGCTGCCCGACTACGACCTGCTGGACAGCCTGCTGACCCGCTACATCGAGGGCGACGAGGGCCGGGACGCGATCGTGGCGGCCGGCTTCGACCCGGCCCTGGTGGACCGGGTGGTCCGGCTGGTCGACACCGCCGAGTACAAGCGGCGCCAGTACCCGCCGGGCCCGAAGATCTCGGCCAAGAACTTCGGCCGGGACCGCCGCCTGCCGATCACCAACCGCTGGCGGCGCGGCTGATCCTCATGCGGCCGGTCCCCACGCCGCCGGCCCTCAGGAGGAGTAGCGGTACGTGGCGGCCACCGGGAGGTGGTCGCTGCCGTCCCGGGGCAGGGTGCGGGAGTCCACCGGCTTCAGCCCGCCCTTGCTCATGATCTGGTCGATCCGGGCCATCGGGAAGGCGGCCGGCCAGCTGAAGCCGAAGCCGTCCCCGGCGGCGCCCTGGGCCGAGCGCATCTGCGAGGTGACCGGCGCCAAGCTGCGGTCGTTCATGGTGCCGTTGAGGTCGCCGAGCAGCAGGACCTTCTTCAGCGGCTCGGCCTGGATCGCGTCGCCGAGCGCCTGCGCGCTGACGTCCCGCTGATTGACGGTGAAGCCGCCCTCGGCCTTCAGCCGCACCGAGGGCAGGTGCGCGACGTACACCGCGACCGGGCCCTGCGGGGTGGTGACCTCGGCCCGGAAGGCCCTGGTCCAGCCGATCTTCAGGTCCACCGGGGTGACGTCGCCGATCGGGTACTTCGACCAGAGCCCGACGGTGCCCTCCACGGTGTGGTGCGGGTAGGCGGCGGCGAGCCCGGTCTCGTACGAGCGCAGCTGCTTGCCGGCCAGCTCCTGCAGGGCGACGATCTGGGCGCCGGAGTCCACCAGGGTGCGGACGGTGCCCGGCACGTCGGTGTTGGCGGCGGCGACGTTGTGGCTGACCACCGTCCAGTCGCCCTTGCCGCCGCTCTTGTCGCTCAGCAGGCCGCCGAACAGGTTGGCCCAGAGCACGACGGGCAGCAGCAGGGCGATCAGCGCGGTGGCGGAGCGGCGCAGCAGCGCGGGCACCAGCAGCACCGGGACGGCCAGGCCCAGCCAGGGCAGGAAGGTCTCCAGCAGGCTGCCGAGGTTGCCGGCGCTGTTGGGGACCTCGGCGTGCAGGGCGATCAGCGCGGCGGTGAGCACGGCCAGCGCGGCGACCACCAGGCCGCGCCGCCAGGTGGTGCTGCCGCGGGCGTCCCGGCCCCAGTGGCGCAGCCCGAGGAAGCCGCCTCGACGCGACGCGGGGGCCGGGCCGTCGGCGCCGCCCCCTGGGGCCGCGATCCGTTCGGTCCTGTCCGCCTGCGCCATGAAGTGGCTCCCGTTCGCTCGTGCCGCCGCCGTTCCGGTACCCGGACCGTCGAAGGTGCGGGCACGACCGGACCGGTGCCGGTTTGATCGGATACCCGGCTCAGCCTATGCCGGGACAGACGTCGGGCCCGCTGAGCGGGTTCCGGCGTGGCCCGGTTTGGTGAGCGAGGCCACGTCCGGTTCGGTGGGCGAAGCCGCGTCCGGTTCGGTGGGCGAGGCCGCGTCCGGTTCGGTGGGCGAAGCCGCGTCCGGTTCGGTGGGCGAGGCCGCGTCCGGGGCGCCGTCCGGCCGGGTCAGCGGGGTGCGAGGCCTTCGAGCATGGAGTCGACCAGCTTGCGGGCCAGGTCGGGGTCCTCCAGGTCGGAGTCGTCCCACAGGATGCTGCGGTAGAGGATCGGCCCCATCAGCAGGTCGTTGAGCAGTTCCAGGTCGAGGTCGTCGCGGATCACGCCCTCGGCGACGGCCCGGCGGATCAGGCCGAGCCCGACCTCCCGGCGGGGCTTGATCACCCGGTCCCGGTAGGCGGTGTACAGCTCGGGCAGGGTCTGCATCTGGCCGAGGGCGGCCTTGAGCACCCAGCGGGTGCGCTTGGCCAGGCCGCGCCGGCGGACGTGGTCCACCAGGGCGATCAGGTCGGCCCGGGCGCCGGCGCCGGTGGGCTCCGGCAGCGGCTCCTCCAGTCGGCTGACCACGTCGACCAGCAGGGCCTCCTTGTTGGGCCAGCGCCGGTAGATGGTGGCCTTGCCGACGCCGGCGGCGGCGGCGATGCCCTCGATGGTGAGCTCGGACAGCGCGGTGCCGCCGGCCATCAGGTCCTCGACGGCCCCGAAGATGGCCTGCTCGGCGGCCTCGCTGCGGGGCCGGCCACGGCGTACCTCCGCGCAGTGCTGCCCGGTGCCGGCGGTCGGCGTGTCCGTCTTCATCCCCGCTGTCTCTCCCTCGTCCTCCCCGGTCGCCCTGGCGCCGTGGGGTGTCCTCCGGTGGGCCCTCGGCAGGGGGCCTGCCGGGACCGAGGCCCCGCCACCCGGGCGTACCCGGGTGACAGGGCCATTGTCACTCAGTCGCGGTACGGCCGGCCGCCGGTCAGGCGTCCGCGGCCGCGGACTCCCGCTCCTGGCCGCGCTGCTCGGGGGCCGGCCCGGCCGGTCCCGCGGGGGCGGCCGAGCGGCCCGGCAGCAGGAACCAGGCGACGACGGCGCCGATCACCGAGACGCCCACCGAGAGCGAGGCGACCACGTGCATGGCGTGGATGAAGGAGTCGTTCGCCGGGGCGATCAGCGCCTCGCCGCCGGGGATGCGGCCGGCGATGGCCAGGGTGGCCTCCAGCGACTCGCCGGCCTTGTCGCGCAGTCCCTCGGGCAGGTGGGTCAGGGTGTCGGCCATCCCGTCGCGGTAGACGGTGGAGAGCACCGCGCCGAGCACGGCGACCCCGAGCGAGCCGCCGACCTGGCGGAAGGTGTTGTTGACGGCCGAGCCGGCGCCGGCCTTCTCGCGGGGCAGCGAGGCCATGATCGCGACGGTGACCGGCGGCATGACGTGCGCCATGCCGGCGCCCATCACCAGGCCGAGCAGGACCAGCACCCAGATCGGGGTGGTGGCGGTCAGCACGACGTAGCCGACGAAGCCGAGCGCGACCAGCAGCATGCCGCCGGCGGCGGTGGCGGCGACGCCGAGGCGGTCGACCACCAGCCGGGCCCGCGGCGCGAACACCAGCTGGGCGGCGGCCAGCGGCAGCATCAGCACACCGGCCTGGAGGGCGCTGTAGCCGCGCACGCTCTGGATGTAGAAGACGCCGAAGAAGGAGACGCCCATCAGCGCGAAGAAGATCACGCCGACGACCACCACGGAGGCGCTGAACACCCGGTTGCGGAACCAGGTGACGTCCAGCGCGGGGAACGCGGTGCGGCGCTCGTACCAGACGAAGGCGACCAGCGCGACGACGCCGACCAGGGTCGGCACCCAGGCCCCGGCCGCGGTGAAGTCGGCCAGCTCGCCGCCCTTGATGATGCCGTAGATCAGCGCGACCAGGCCGATGATCGACAACAGCACGCCGATCGGGTCCATCCGGCCCGGGTTGGGGTCCTTGGACTCGGGGACCAGGATCACCATCGCTATCACCGCGACGACCACGATCGGGACGTTGACCAGGAAGACCGAGCCCCACCAGAAGTGCTCGATCAGCAGGCCGCCGGTGATCGGGCCGATGGCGATGGCCAGGCCGACCGCGCCGGCCCAGATCCCGATCGCCTTGGGCTGCTCGGAGCGCTCGAAGACGTTCATGATGATCGCCAGTGTGGCGGGCATCGCGAGCGCGCCGCCGACGCCCATCAGGGCGCGGTAGCCGATGAGTTCACCGGGCGAGGCGGCCAGCGCGGACAGCAGCGAGGCGATCCCGAAGACCACCATGCCGGCCAGCAGCGCGCGCTTGCGGCCGAACCGGTCGCCGAGCAGGCCGGAGGTGAACAGCAGCCCGGCGAAGACCAGGGTGTAGGAGTTGATCGACCATTCCAGGTCGCTCTGGGTGGCCCCGAGGCCGACCGGCGCGGGGGTCGCGATGGTCTTCATCGCGACGTTGAGGATCGAGTTGTCGAGCACGACGACGAGCAGGGCGAGCAGCAGGGTGCCGAGGATCGCCCAGCGCCGACGGTGGATGGCTTCCGGCACGCGGGGTGGCGCGGCTGCGGTGGTCATGGGTGTTCCCGTCCGTGGTGGTGTGGCACTGGCGGGCAATTCCGAGCCGAATGCGTCTCGTAACCCCCTGCACCAGACTAGCGGCCGATACGATACGAGACGAACCCGTTTCGTAAAGAGCAGGCAAATTCGGGGGCCTCCCGCGCACCCCGGCGCGGGGCGCCCGCGCACCCGGTGCGGCGCGGATCGCGCCCGGTGTGGCGTGGATCGCACCGGGACGAACGCACCCCTCTTTGCGCCGGAGCCGGGGCGTGCAAGCATGGAGGTGATCCGGGGACGCCGTACGGCGCCACGAGACGACAACCCTTCAGGAGTCCGTTCGATGAACGCTTCTACGCCTTCGCCTGCCCAGAACCAGGCGTCGACCACCACCCTCTACGGCGGGGTCACCAACCGCCGGGTCACCGTCCGCGACCTCGCCGCCGCCAAGCAGCGCGGCGAGAAGTGGTCGATGCTGACCGCCTACGACGCCCTCACCGCGGGCGTGTTCGACGAGGCCGGCATCCCGGTGCTGCTGGTCGGCGACTCGGCGGGCAACTGCCACCTCGGCTACGAGACCACCGTCCCGGTGACCATGGATCAGATGGTGATGCTCTCCGCCGCCGTCGTCCGCGGCACCAAGCGGTCCATGATCGTCGCCGACCTGCCGTTCGGCTCCTACCAGGAGTCCCCCGCCCAGGCCATGCACAACGCGGCCCGGCTGATGAAGGAGGCCGGGGTCGGCGCGGTCAAGCTGGAGGGCGGGGAGCGCAGCGCCCGCTCGATCGAGCTGCTGGTCGAGGCCGGCGTCCCGGTGATGGCCCACATCGGCCTCACCCCGCAGTCCGTGCACGCCCTCGGCGGCTACCCGGTCCAGGGCCGCGGCGACGAGGCGGCCCACCAGCTGCTCCGCGACGCCAAGGCCGTCCAGCAGTCCGGCGCCTTCGCGGTCGTGCTGGAGGCCGTCCCGGCCGAGCTGGCCGCCCAGGTCACCGAGCAGCTGGCGATCCCGACCGTCGGCATCGGCGGCGGCCCGGACACCGACGCCCAGGTGCTGGTCTGGACCGACATGGCCGGCATGACGGCCGGCCGGGTGCCCAAGTTCGTCAAGCAGTACGCCGACCTGCGCACCGTCCTCGGCGACGCCGCCCGCGCCTACGCCCAGGACGTCCGCACCGGCGCCTTCCCCGCGGCCGAGCACAGCTTCACGTAAGGACCGCCGCCGACGGCCCCGCTCCCCCGCCGGGAGCGGGGCCGCCGCCGTTCCCGGCCCCGCGGCGGCCGCTGACAGCGGCGTGACAGCGAACCGACAGCGCACCGCCCCGGCCGACAGGGAGCTGACAGCCGGGGCGGACAGCCTGGGGGCATGACACGAATCGCGACAGCCCCGAACGACCGGGGAACCACTTCCGGGAACGCCGTGGAGGTGCGGGGCATCGTCAAGCACTACGGCGAGACGAAGGCCCTCGACGGGGTCGACCTGACCGTCCGGGAGGGCACCGTGCTCGCCCTGCTCGGCCCCAACGGCGCGGGCAAGACCACCCTGGTGCGCGTCCTCTCCACCCTGATCAAGCCGGACGCCGGCACCGCGTACGTCGGCGGCTACGACGTGCTGCGCCAGCCCAAGCAGCTGCGCCGCACGATCGGCCTCACCGGCCAGTACGCCTCCGTGGACGAGCTGCTCTCCGGGTACGAGAACCTCTACCTCATCGGCCGGCTGCTGGACCTCCCGCGCCGGGAGGCCAGGGCCCGGGCCGCCGAGCTGCTGGAGCGCTTCTCGCTCACCGAGGCCGCCAAGCGGACCGCCAAGACCTACTCCGGCGGCATGCGCCGCCGCCTCGACCTGGCCGCCAGCATGATGGGCCGCCCCCGGGTGCTCTACCTGGACGAGCCCACCACCGGCCTGGACCCGCGCACCCGCAACGAGGTCTGGGACGAGGTGCAGCGGATGGTCGCCGAGGGCAGCACCGTGCTGCTGACCACCCAGTACATGGAGGAGGCGGAGCAGCTCGCGAACGAGCTGACCGTCATCGACCGCGGCCGGGTGATCGCCAACGGCGCCGTCTCCGAGCTCAAGGCCAAGGTCGGCGGCCAGACCCTCCAGGTCCGCCCGGCCCACCCGGCCGAGCTGCCCGAGATGGCCCGCTGCCTGCACGAGAGCGGCGTCCTCAACGCCACCGTCTCCACCGACACCGGGCTGCTCGCGGTGCCGATCACCGGCGAGGAGCAGCTGACCGCGGTGATCGGCGTGCTCGGCAGCCGCGGCTTCGCCATCGCCGGCATCGACACCAAGGTGCCCAGCCTGGACGAGGTCTTCCTCGCCATCACCGGCAAGCCCGCGTCCGCCGCCGTGCCCGCCCCCAGCCTCGCCAAGGAGCCCGTCGCATGACCACCGCCACGCTCGCCCCCTCCCGGGCCCGGGACACCCGGCCCCCGGCGGAGGACTCCCGGATCGGCCTGACCGGCACCCTGCGCCACGTCGGCGCGCTGACCCGGCGCAACCTGATGCGGATCAAGGCCGATCCGGAGTCGATGTTCGACGCCGTGCTGATGCCCGTCATCTTCACCGTGCTGTTCGTCTACGTCTTCGGCGGCGCGATGGCCGGCGACCAGGACACCTACAAGCAGTACCTGATCCCCGGCCTGCTCGGGCAGACCGGCCTCACCCTCGCGATGGCCGTCGGCACCGGCCTCAACAGCGACTTCCAGAGCGGCGTGATGGACCGCTTCCGCACGCTGCCGATCGGCCGGGCCTCCGTCCTGCTGTCCAAGATCGTCGCCGAGACCCTCCGCGGGCTGCTCTCCTTCGCGATCCTGATCGGCTTCGCGATGTGCATCGGCTTCGAGGTGAAGACCGGACCGCTGGAGGTGCTGGCCACGATCGGCCTGGCCCTGCTGTTCGGCATGTCGATCGTCTGGATCTCGATGCTGCTGGGCATGGCCCTGCGCAGCGCCCAGGCCGTCCAGGGCGTGGCCATGCTGGTCCTGATGCCGATGCAGTTCGGCAGCTCGATCTTCGCCCGGACCGACACCATGCCGGGCTGGCTGCAGTCCTTCACCAAGGTCAACCCGCTCTCGGCGCTGGCCGACGCCTCCCGCTCCCTGCTCAACGGCACGGGTCCGGTGGCCCACCCGGTGATGATCGTGCTGATCTGGTCGGCCGCCGTGACCGCCGTCTTCGCCCCGCTGGCGGTCGCCCGGTTCCGCAAGCGGACCTGACCCCCATGACCACCGTCGGCTCCCCCGGCCCTCGCCGGGGAAGGCCGCCGGGCAGGACGGCCGGCCGCCCCGGACAGGCGCCGGCCGCCGTACGGGCCCGTGCGGCCGGTGACCAGGGGACGGGCACCGGCCGTACGGGCACCGACCGCCCGGGCACCGGCTGTACGGGATCCGACCGCCCGGGCCCGACCGCGCCGTGGCTAGCCGAGCAGCCCCTCCAGCAGCTCGAAGACCTGCTCCTGGGTCATCCCGACCCCGCCGGCCCGGGCCTCCTCGTACCCCGCGTCCCCCAGCGACTCCCGCAGGGCCGCCTCCGAACGCGCCCGCTCGACCCGGTCCAGGTAGCCGCCCTTCGGGCCGTTCAGCCCGCCGTGGGCGCCGGCCAGCACGGCCGCCGCCCGGGCCCGCCCGAGGTCCCCGTCGCGCTGGGCGAAGCTGCCCAGCACCGCCGTCACCGCGGGCACCACCATGACCGTCATGTGCTCGGCGAAGCCGCTCGCGGCCGTCACCGCCCGCAGCTGCCGCCAGCCGGCGCGCAGCAGGTCGAGCCCCGCCTCCGGGTCCCCGGCCCGGGCGGTGATCCAGCCGCGGGCGCTCATCAGCATCCCGGTCACCAGGCTCGGCGCGAAGCCGCCGACCCGGACTATGTCCAGCTCGTCCAGCTCGGCCAGCGCCTGCGCGAACTCGCCGCGGTGGGCGTGGATGCCGCAGAGCGTCAGGTGGCCGAACATCAGCGCCCCGGTGGTGGCCTGGTTGAGGCCCGGGGTGTCGATGGAGGCCAGCGCCTCGCGGACGACCCGCTCGCCGTGCTCCATGTCCTGCTCCAGCAGGGCGGTGCCCAGGTTCACCCGCAGGATCGGCACCTCCTGCGGCGCCCCCAGCTCCTCGATCAGCTCGATCGCCCGCGCGTACGCCTCGGCGGCGGCCGCGGCCTCGCCCCGGTTGGCCAGCGACTCGCCGTGCGCGGACAGCGCCTGGGAGATCCCCCAGAGGTCGCCCGACTGCTCGTACAGCTCCAGCGAGCGGGCGCCGTCCTCGATGCTCTGCTCGGCGCCGCTCGGCCAGTCGTTCATCATCCTGGCCCGGACCTGCAGGATGAACGCCAGGTCGCTCGGCCCGCCGTACTGCTCGCAGCCCTGGACGGCGTCGTCCATCAGGTCCTTCATCATGTCCAGGCGGCCGGCCAGGAAGGCGCCGAACACCCGCATCAGCGCCGGGAAGCGGTAGGACTGCGGCAGGTCCGGGGTGTAGGCGTCCATCAGCCGCTGGGCGACCTCGATCGCCTCCGGGTCCCCGAGGACGTCCAGGTTGCCCTCGAACAGCCCGATCAGCCGGAACATCGCGAGCAGCCGGCGGGCCTCCTCGACCACCGCCGTCGGCAGCGGCAGGTCGTACGCCAGCACGCCGTGCTCCAGCGGCACCGCCCGCGGGGCGTCCGGGCCGAACGGGTCCGGGCCGAGCGCGGCGATCGCGGTGTACCAGGTGCGCGCCTCCATGCTGTAGCCGCGCAGCGACCAGTACCAGCTCATGCCGATGGCGAGGAGCAGCGCCTGCTCCTCGTCCCGCAGGTCGATCGCGCGGCGCAGCGCCGTCCGGATGTTGTCCTGCTCGCGCTCCAGCACCGTCAGCCAGTGCAGCTGCCGGGGGCCGTGGATCTCCGCGTCGGCGGCGGCGAGCAGGGTGCGGAAGTGCGCCAGGTGGCGGGCCTCGGTGGCGGCGCGCTCGGCGGCGGACCCGGCGAGGCGCTCGGTCGCGTACTCGTGGATGGTCTCCAGCATCCGGTAGCGCGGCAGGCTGGCCCCGTCCAGGTCGGCCACCAGCAGGGACTTGTCGACCAGCGACAGCAGCAGGTCGGCGACCTCGCCGGGGGCCACCTCGACGCCGTCGGCGCAGACCGCCTCGGCGTCCTCCAGCTGCCAGCCGCCCGCGAACACCGAGAGCCGGCGCAGCACCGCCCGCTCCCGCTTGCCCAGCAGGTCCCAGCTCCAGTCGACCACCGCGCGCAGCGTCTGCTGGCGCGGCAGCAGGGTGCGGCTGCCCGCGGTGAGCAGCGCGAACCGGCCGTCCAGCCGGTCGGCTATCTGGCGCGCCGTCATCACCCGCAGCCGGGCCGCGGCCAGTTCGATGGCCAGCGGCAGCCCGTCCAGCCGGCGGCAGATCTCGGCGCAGGCCTCCGGGTCGCCCTGCGGGTCGAAGCCGGGACGGGCGGCGGCGGCGCGCTCGACGAACAGCCGCAGCGCGACCGGGTCGGGCAGCGGCTCGACCGGCAGCACCGTCTCCCCGGGCACGCCCAGCGGCTCGCGGCTGGTGGCGAGCACCGTCAGCCCGGGGCACTCGGCGAGCAGGACGTCGGCGAGGTCGGCGGCGGCCTGGATCAGGTGCTCGCAGTTGTCCAGGACGAGCAGCATCCGGCGGTGGCCGCAGTGCTCGACCAGCCGGCGCACCGGGTCCTCGGCCCGCTTCTCGATCACCTCGGCGACCATGCTGGTGCTGTGCAGCACGATCTCGCGCAGGCCGAGCGCGGAGACCACGGCGGCGGGCACCGCGTCCGGGCTCTCCAGCGGGGCGAGTTCGGCCACCCAGACGCCGCCCGGCCAGCCCCCGGCGGCCTGTTCGGCGCGCCCGGCCTCGGTCGAGAGGCTGGTCTTGCCGGAGCCGCCGGGGCCGGTCAGCGTCACCAGCCGACGGTCCGTCAGCATCCCGCGCAGCGCGGCGAGATCGTCCTCGCGGCCGACGAAGCTGGTCAGCCGGCCGCGCAGGTTGCCGACGGTGCGCGGGAGTTGGGGAGCGGCCGCGGCGGGCGCGGGCGCGGCGTGGACCGGCTCCGGCGCCTCCGGGGCGAGCAACTCGGCGTACAGGGACTGGAGTCCGCGGCCCGGGTCGGCGCCGAGCTCCTCGGCCAGGGCCCGCCTGGTCCGCTCGTAGTGGCGCAGCGCCTCGGCCGTCCGTCCGCTCTCGTGCAGCGCCCGGATCAGCAGCAGCTGCAACGACTCGTCCAGCGGCTGCCGTTCGCACAGCTCGGCCAGCTCGGCGACCAGGTCGGCGGCGCGGCCGAGGCCGAGGTCGGCGGTGATCCGGTGGCGGCGGGCCTCCTCGCGCTGGGCCTCCAGCCGGACGGCCGGGCCGGTGCGGTCCGGCAGGTCGGCCAGCGCGGGGCCGCGCCACAGCGCCAGGGCGGCGCCCAGCCGCTCGGCGGCGAGCGCGTGGTCCCCGGTGTCCAGGGCGCGGCGGCCCTCGCCGGTCAGCCGCTGGAAGTCGGCGAGGTCGGTGGCCGGACCGGTCAGCCAGTACCCGGCCGGGCCGGAGCCGACCTCGTCCCGGCCGATGGTGCGGCGCAGCCGGCCGACCAGGGTCTGGAGCGCGGCGGAGGAGTCCTGGGGCGGCTCGGCCTCCCACACCTCGTCCACCAGCAGGTCGGCCGGCACCGGCCGGCCCTGCCGGAGGGCCAGGGCCGCGAGCAGGGCCCGTAGCCGGGCGCCGCCGATCGGTACCGGGGTGCCGTCGTCGTGGTGGGCCGTCG
This sequence comes from Kitasatospora sp. NPDC056800, assembly GCF_042789775.1. Classification (NCBI taxonomy): domain Bacteria; kingdom Bacillati; phylum Actinomycetota; class Actinomycetes; order Kitasatosporales; family Streptomycetaceae; genus Kitasatospora; species Kitasatospora sp. NPDC056800. Next base: position 15,489 of record NZ_JBHUAL010000020.1, read on the forward strand.
TGGTTCCGAGGATGCCGTAGTGCACCGGACCATTCTGGTCGATCGGCGGGGGAAGGGCCGCACAATTGTGCAGGGCCCGGCGCCCCGGCGGAACCGACCCCGGGCCCTCGGACGTTCACCGGAGGCGGCTTGTCCGGCCACCGGCCCGCCCGGCATGATCGGTCCCTGCCGGTCCTTCCCGTTCCCTCTGCCCACGGAGCACCCACACCATGACCTTCGCCGCCACGCCGCGCTCCCGCAGCGAGGACCGCCGGATCAGCCCGGTGTTCTGGGTGCTCCTCGCCGTCCTCGGCACCTCCGGCTGGGCGGTGTACCAGGGCTACGGCAACGCCTCGTTCGGGGTGTTCCTGTTCGTGGTCGCCGGCTGGATGGTCTCGCTCTGCCTGCACGAGTACGCCCACGCGCGCACCGCGCTGCACGGCGGCGACATCTCCGTCGGCGCCAAGGGCTACCTCACGCTCAACCCGCTGAAGTACGCCAACGTGCTGCTCAGCTTCGTGCTGCCGATCGTCTTCGTGATCCTCGGCGGCATCGGCCTGCCCGGCGGCTCGGTCTGGATCGAGCGGCACCGCATCCAGGGCCGGCTCAAGCACAGCCTGATCTCGGCGGCCGGCCCGCTGGTCAACCTGCTCATCGCGGCGGCGCTGCTGGTCCCGATCGGCGCGGGCTGGCTGGACGACCCGACCGTGCACGCGTTCTGGGAGGGCCACGAGCTGATCATCTCGCCGTTCTCCGGCGCGCTGGGCTTCCTCGGCTTCCTCCAGCTGAGCGCGGCGGTGCTGAACCTGCTGCCGGTGCCCGGGCTGGACGGCTACGGCATCGTCGAGCCCTGGCTGTCGTACCAGACCCGGCGCGCGATCGAGCCGTTCGCGCCGTACGGGATGCTCGCGGTGTTCGCGCTGCTGTGGCAGCCCCAGGTGAACGAGTTCTTCTTCGGGATCGTCCACGGCCTGATGAACCTGTTCGGCGTGGACCAGGACTACGCGACGCTCGGCCGGTACCTGTTCAGCTTCTGGAAGAACTAGCCCTGCTCGGCGGCCGGCGCTACTCGGCGGCGGCCGCGGTCGCGGCGGCGATCCTGGCCCGGCGGCGGTCCATCCACAGCACGTTGCTGGCCACGCCGGCCAGCGGCAGCCAGATCAGGCCCAGCCAGAAGCCCTGGACCAGCGAGACCACCAGGGCCACGAGCGCGAGGATGACGGCGGCCAGGGCGAAGCGGGACGTGCGAGGCATGGCGGAGGGCTCCTAGAACGGGTGCGGGCGGCCGGGTCACGGCCGCCACCCATTGTCGCCGACCTCACCTCCGGACCGGGTCCAGGGGTGAGGTCGACACGCCTCTGCCCGGATCCGCTCAGACGTCGGTGATCCGCAGGCCCGCGTGGGCCTTGTACCGGCGGTTGACCGAGATCAGGTTGGCGACCAGCGCCTCGACCTGGTGGGCGTTGCGCAGCCGGCCCGCGAAGATGCCGCGCATCCCGGGGATGCGGGCGGCCAGGCCCCGGACGACGTCGGTGGCCTCCCGGTCGTCGCCGAGCACCATGACGTCGGTGTCGATGCTCTCCACCGACTCGTCCTGCAGCAGCACCGCCGAGAGGTGGTGGAACGCGGCGGTGACCCGGGAGTCCGGCAGCAGCGCGGCGGCCTGCTCGGCGGCGCTGCCCTCCTCCGGCTTCAGCGCGTACGCGCCCTGCTTGTCGAAGCCCAGCGGGTTGACGCAGTCGACGACGATCTTGCCCGCGAGCTCCTCCCGCAGCGCGGTCAGGGTGGCGGCGTGGCCGTCCCACGGGACCGCGATGATCACCACGTCGCTCTCCCGGGCGACGGTGGCGTTGTCGGCGCCGCGCACGCCGAGGCCCAGCGCGGCCGCCGAGGCCTCGGCCCGGGCGGCGTCGCGGGAGCCGATGATCACCTGCTGGCCGGCCTTGGCCAGCCGCAGGGCGAGTCCTCGCCCCTGGTCGCCGGTGCCACCGAGGACACCGACCACCAGCTGGGAGACGTCCGGGACCTCGTGGGCCGGGTTTGTCGCTGAATCGAGGGAAGTCATGGGCCGATCCTGCCAAATCCCCGGCCCGGCGGGACATCCTGGCCCGCATGGACGCGGTGAGAGTTTCGGCACTCCGGGAACGGCTGACGGGAACGGGCTGGCTGGAGGAGGTCGGCGGCTTCGCCGGCGCGCTGCGCCGCTCCGTGGAACGCCGCAGCGCGAGCGGGCTGCTGCTGGTCGGCACCGAGGCGTACGAACCCTGGCACCTGGCCGCCCACCTGGACGACGAGGCCGCCTGGTCGGACGTCCCCCGGCTGGCGCCCACCCTGCTGCGGCACAGCCCGCCGGCCGACGCCCCGGCCCACCTGACCCACGACCTGCGGCGGCTCACCGAGGCCGGGCGCGGTGACACCGTGCTGGTGGTGGTCCCCCGGGCGGCCGGCGCCGCGCTGCTGGAGCGGGTGCACGACGCCCGGCGGCGCGGCGCGACCGTGCTCGCGCTGGACGGGGGCTCCGCTGACGCCGACGGGCCGGACGGGCGCGCCGCACCCGGCGGGCCCGGTGCGTCCGGCGGGCCCGGTGCGGCCGGCGGCCGTGGCGAACCCCACGGCCTCGACGAACTCCGCCGGCTCGCGCACGAGCGGCTGACCGTCGGCACCGCCGCCGAGGGGCCGTTCGACCTCGCCCAGCACCTGGTCAGCCTCGCCGCCGGGCAGCGGACCGGCCGCCGCTCCGTCCGGGACCGGCTCGCCGACCTCGCCGGGCGGCTGGCCTCGGGGCCCGCGATCACCCGCTGGTGACCCTGTTCACCACCCGGCCGAAAAGTTCACGCCCCGGTCGAAAACCCTTTGCGGAAGCGGTGGCCGCCACCCGAGGATGACGGTTCGTGAACGTCGACGAACCCCCGCATCCCCCCGTGCCCGGGCGCGCCCGGAGGCTGCTGCACTCGCTGACGCCCGACCTGTCCCCCTGGCGCGCCTCGCGCGACTTCCGCTACCTGTGGACCTCCGGCTGCGTCACCAGTTTCGGCGGCTTCCTGACCCTCGTCGCCGTGCCGATGCAGATCAAGGAACTCACCGGTTCCTCCTTCGCGGTCGGCCTGATCGGCGCCGTCGAACTGGTGCCGCTGATCGTCTTCGGCCTGTGGGGCGGCGCCCTCGCCGACGCCCTGGACCGCCGGAAGCTGGTGCTGCGGGCGGAGGTCGCGCTCGGCCTGCTGGCCGGGCTGCTGCTGGTCAACGCCCTGCTGCCGCACCCGCTGCTCTGGCCGATCTACCTGGTCGCCGCGCTGGTCGCGGCCGCCGACGGCATCCAGCGCCCGGCACTGGACTCGCTCCTCCCCCGGCTCGTCCCGCACCAGCACCTGACCGCCGCGTTCGCCCTCAGATCGCTGTACCACAACGCCGCTTCGGTGGCCGGCCCGGCGCTGGCCGGTGTCGTGGTGGCCTTCGCCGGGGTGCAGACCGCGTACGCGCTGGACGTCCTCTCCTTCGCCCTCTCGCTGCTGCTGCTCATCCGGATCAAGGCGGTGCCGCCGCCCACCGGCGCCGAACGGCCGTCCGTCCGGGCGGTGCTCACCGGGGTCCGCTACGCGTGGAGCCGCAAGGACCTGCTCGGCACCTACGCGATCGACGTCTGCGCCATGCTGTTCGCCTACCCGGTGGCCGTCTTCCCGTTCCTGGCCTCGGAGTTGGGGGCGGACTGGGCGCTCGGCCCGATGTACGCGGCCTCCGCCCTCGGCGCCCTGCTGGTCGGCGCGACCAGCGGCTGGACCTCCCGCGTCCACCGGCACGGGCGGCTGCTGGTGGTCGCCGCCGTCGGCTGGGGCGCGGCGATGGCGCTCGCCGGGCTCACCGCGCACATCGGGCTGGTGCTGCTCGGCCTGGCGCTGGCCGGCGGCGCCGACGAGATCAGCGGGCTCGCCCGCTCGACCATGTGGAACCAGTCCATCCCCGACGAGCTGCGCGGCCGGATGGCCGGCGTGGAACTGCTCAGCTACTCCGTCGGCCCGCAGCTCGGCCAGGTCCGGGCCGGCACCATGGCCGGGCTGGTCGGCGTGCGCGCCGCCGTCTGGGCGGGTGGTGCCGCCTGCGTCGTCGCCGTGCTCGCGGTCGCCGCCGCCCTCCCGAAGCTGCTCGCCTACGACGACCGCACCGACCCGCACGCCGCGGCCGTGCGGGCCGAACACGAACGCGCCGCACGGGAGGCCGCGCCGACCGCCTGACCGGGGTCGGGATCGGGGTCCCGCCGTGGTTACTCGGCCTCGTCCTTGGGCCGGTCGCTCCAGCGCGGGTCGTTCCGCCACTCGCGGTTGCGCTCGTCCGCGATCCGCAGGGCCTGAGCGGCCTCCTCCGGGCTGTCGTACGGGCCCAGGCGGTCCTTCGCCGGGCACTCCGGGCCCTCTTCGACCTTGTTGTGCTTGATGCAGTAGAACCACTCGCCGGGTTTGCCGGTCGGCTTGCGGTTGAATCCGAGGGGCATGGCGCTCTCCCGTTCAGAAGGCCAGAAGGATGGGTCGGTACCGATCATTCCCCGCCCCGGGCCCGGCCGCACACCACCCGGGGTCGGCCGCACACCACCCGGGGTCGGCCGCACACCACCCGGGGCCGCGGAGCCCGACGACTAGACTCGCGGCATGGCTCTCGTACCCGGCATCCAGTCCCCCACCCGCAAGGTCCCGGCGCACATCGCGCGCCCCGAGTACGTCGGCAAGCCCGCGCCGACGCCGTACACCGGGCCCGAGGTGCAGACCGCCGAGACGATCGAGAAGATGCGGATCGCGAGCGGGATCGCCGCCCGGGCGATGGCGGAGGCGGCCAAGCTGATCGCCCCCGGCGTCACCACCGACGCGCTGGACGCCGTCGCCCACGCCTACATGTGCGACCACGGCGCCTACCCGTCCGACCTCGGCTACCGGGGCTTCCCCAAGTCCGTCTGCACCTCGATCAACGAGGTGATCTGCCACGGCATCCCGGACTCGACCGTGCTCCAGGACGGCGACATCGTCAACATCGACGCCACCGCCTACATCCACGGGGTGCACGGCGACCTCAACGCCACCTACCTGGTCGGCGACGTGGACGAGGAGTCCCGGCTGCTGGTCGAGCGCACCCGGGAATCCCTCGACCGGGCGATCAAGGCGGTCAAGCCGGGTCGTCAGATCAACGTCATCGGGCGGGTCATCGAGTCCTACGCCAAGCGCTTCGGCTACGGCGTGGTGCGGGACTTCACCGGACACGGCATCAACACGTCGTTCCACTCCGGCCTGATCATCCCGCACTACGACAGCGAGCGGGCCACCGAGGTGATCAAGCCGGGCATGACCTTCACCATCGAGCCGATGCTGACCCTGGGCACCTACGACTACGAGATCTGGCCGGACGGCTGGACGGTCGTCACCAAGGACCGCAAGCGCACCGCCCAGTTCGAGCACACCCTGGTGGTCACGCCGACCGGCGCGGAGGTCCTCACCCTGCCGTGACCGGCGTCTCCCCGCCGTGACCAGCGTCGCCCGGTGGGCGCCCTAGCCGATCAGCCACTGCTCCTCGGCGACGGCGCCCACCTCGGTACAGGCGTCGGTGAGCACGTCCAGGACGCGCAGCGGGTCCGGCAGCGGCTGCTCGGGCCCGCGCAGCCACCGCACGTGGGAGCCGTCCGGCAGCGCGGCCGGCGGCAGCAGGGTGTACGAGCCGCGGCAGTGCCAGCGCAGGCCGGGGTGCTCGGACATGGTGTCCGGGGTGGAGTCGAGCGCGCTCGGCCACCACTCGTCCTCGTCCTGCGGGGTGCCGCGGGTGGCGGTGAAGAAGAGGTAGCGGTCCTCGCCGACGGCGGCGACGGGGCCCTCGACGCCCAGCGCCGTCAGCCGCTCCAGCGCCAGCCGTCCGGCCTCCGCCGGGACGTCCAGCACGTCGTGCACCCGGCCGGTGGCGGTGATGAAGTTCGCCTCCGGATCGCGGGAGAGCCAGCGGGAGAGCTGCTCCGGGTCGGTGGTGGCCTGGGTCTGCCAGGCGAAGGAGACCGGGTGCTGCGCCGGGGCCGGACAGGCCACCCGGTCACAGGAGCACCGGTAGCCGGCCGGGTGGGCGGCGGGCGCGAGCGGGAATCCGGCGCGGACCGCGCCGAGCAGCTGATCGAGGTCGGCGGCCGGCCCGTCCGGGCCCCCCGCCCGCTGACGATCACGCTTCTGCCACCAGGTCGTCCACCTGCTGCCGGCTTCCATCGGGCCCCTTCCGCGCAACTGCCGTGCCTGGTGCGACACAGCGTTCGACGTACCACTCCGACGCAACGCACGGCGCCCCCGTCTGCTTCCCGGGGTGCTCGGCCCTGACGTCGGCGCCCTGCCGGCCGCGGCCCGGGGTCACCGGACGGCCGACGCCCGGGTCACGGTACGCAGTCGCGGCAGCACGCTGTCCGCGCCAAATCGGCCGGAGGGCGCGCGGATTCGCGCCTCGCCCGGCCCGTACGGGCCCGCTGACCCGGGTGGACCCCGAGGGCGTAACAGGAAGGATAAGGGTGCGGAGGGCCTCCGGATGACCGGGGGCGGTGCCTCTCCGGTCACACTCCCGGCGACGGCCGCGGGTGCGGCCCACGGGTGCGCCCCGGGCTCGTCCGCGGAGGTGAGACCCTGGAGGGATGAAGAGCGCGGACACCGCATTCGTCGGCGGCCCCCTGGACGGGAAGATCCTCCCCATCCCGCTGGGGCCGATGCTCGGCGTGCCCAAGAAGTACAAGGTCCCGGTCCCCGCGCACGGCGGGACTCCCGCGCGCACACTGGTGTACGTCCGGAGCAAGCAGGTTCGGGGCCTGAGCTGGTTCTGGCGCTACGAGTACGACGAGGCGGCCTCCGGCTGACGGCCGCCCCCTCCCTCCGCGGTCCCCCCGGAGGTCGGCCGCAGTCTCCCCCGGAGGTCGGCATGGCGAGGACGGTACGGCACCCGCGGGACCGCTCCCGGGCGGTCCGGCACCACAACCGGGAGGTCGCCGGCGTCACCGGGGTGCTGCTCCTGGCGGTGTGCCTCTACAGCGTGGTCATCGAGCCGAACCCCTGGCTCTGGTTCGGCTGGGCGGTGCTGCTGCTGGTGTGCGTGGCCCTGTTCACGGTCCGGCCGTGAGGCCCTCCCCCCGGCCGCCCGGACCGCTCGGGCCACCCGGGCAGCAGCACCGCCCGTCCCGCTCCCCCCGGTCGGTCAGTCATCCTCGGCGAGGATGAGGTACAGCTTCTTGCGGGCCTCGGTCAGCACCGTCAGGCCCTTGGCGCGCTGCGCCTCGGTGCCCGTGGCCATGACCTGGCGGATCGCCTGGTCGACGGCGGCGAGCGCCTGGCCGACCTCCTGGACGGCCTCCCAGTCGACCTCCCGGCCGGCCTCCGCCCACGGCTCGGCCGGCCCGGCGTCGGCCTCGGCCCGGCCTGCCTCGGTGAGCGAGACCAGCCGCTTGCCGCCGACCTCCTCCGCGGTGATCAGGCCCTCCTCCTCCAGCAGCTGGAGGTTGGGGTAGATCGACCCCGGGCTGGGCCGCCAGGCCCCGCCGGTCCGCTCGGCGATCTCGGCGATCATCTCGTAGCCGTGCATCGGCCGCTCCTTGAGCAGCGCCAGCAGCGAGGCCCGGACGTCACCGCGCCGGGCCCGCCCGCCGCGCCGCCCGTGCGGGCCACCGCGCCGGCCGCCGTGCCCGCCGAAGCCGTGCCCGTACGGGCCGCCCATCGGCCGGCCGGGACCGCCGCCACCGAACGGCGGGCCGAACCCGCCGAACGCCTCCCGGCCCTCGAAGCCCTCCCCGGGCATCCCCCGGAACTCCGGCCCCGGGCCCGGCCCGCGGCGCCGACCGCCGCCGCCGAGGCCACCGGGGCCGCCACCGTCACCGCCGCGCGGGCCCTCCCAGCGGAATCGCCTTCCTTGACGTTCTGAGCGCATCGCGCCCACCTCCTCGAATCTCTGAGGTTCAACGAGGCAGTCGAGTCACTGTCTCGATAGTTCGACGATATATCGGTGACTGTCGCTCGTCAACGGATTCCGACACGCCCACGGAGCACCGCGCAGCCCCCGCCCAGCCGCTACGGTGGCGGGCATGGCCGCAGAACGAGACCTCGCGACGCTGCTGCGCGGCATGAGCCCGCAGCTCAACCCCGGGCGGTACGTCTACTGCACGCTCCCCGCCCGGGTGCCCGCCGGCATGCGGCCGGTGGTGACCGTCGCCGAACCCGAGGGGGTCACGATGGTGATCGCCCAGGAGGAGGCGGACGCGCTCGGGCTGCGCTACGAGTACGTGGCGGCCTGGATCACCCTGCGGATCCACTCGGCGCTGGAGGCCGTCGGACTGACCGCCGCCGTGTCCGGCCGGCTCGCCGAGGAGGGCATCAGCTGCAACGTGGTGGCCGGCTTCCACCACGACCACCTGTTCGTCGCCGCCGCCGACGCCGACCGCGCCGTCCGCGCCCTGGAGGACCTCGCCGCCGGCTCCGCCTGAGCCCCCGCCCGCCCCCTCCGGGTGGCCGCCGCCGACCGGGCCTTCGACACTGGGAGACGAGCCGCCCCGCCGGGGTCGGCCCCACCGGAAGGAGACGGCCGCCATGGCCATCTGCGTCACCTGCGGCAACGACTACTGGCTGGCCTTCGAGATCAGGACGGTCACCGGCGACACCTACACCTTCGACAGCTTCGAGTGCGCGATGGAGAAGCTCGCCCCACGCTGCGAACAGTGCGACGTCCGCATCGTCGGCCACGGCGTCGAAGTCGCCGGCATGTTCTTCTGCTGCGCCAACTGCGCCCGCGTCAACGGCGGCCTCGGCGACCAGATCCGCGACGCGGTCGGCGCCCGCCCCGCCTGACCGGCGGGCGGGAAAAGGGGGCGGAAGAGTCGGCCTGTACGCCGGGTTCTGTCTCCCGGGTTGCTTGCGCGGCCCGGGGAGGCGGCCATCCATCTAGGGCTGCCGTTGCCGACAGCCTCGTGCGGTCCACCCGCGGACTCGGGCGAGCAGCCTTCAATCGTCCGCGCACGGCGCCCGAGGGCGCCGATCTTGACCTTGCTCCAGGTGGGGTTTACCTAGCCGGCCGGGTCACCCCGGTCGCTGGTGGTCTCTTACACCACCGTTTCACCCTTACCCACCACGAAAAGCGGTGGGCGGTCTGTTTTCTGTGGCACTGTCCCGCGGGTCACCCCGGGTGGGCGTTACCCACCACCCTGCTCTGTGGAGCCCGGACGTTCCTCGGCGGGTCTGGGACCCGTCGCGACCGCCCGGCCGGCTCTTCCGCCGTAGTGGTCATCGTAGCCGCTCGGGCGGCGCCTCCCGTACACCGGACCGGACGGCCGGCGCCTCGGCGCCGAGGCGGGCGGCCACCCGGGCCGCCGTCGCGCTCGCCCGGGCGGTGGTGGTGGCCAGGCCGAGGGCGAGGACGGCGCCGCCGAGGCCGACCAGGATCCACCAGCCGGCGTGGCTGGCCGGGGCGAAACCGGTCGCGACCGGTCCGACCACGGCCGCGGTGACGACCGTACCGATCACCGCCACGCCCAGCGACTGGCCGACCTGACGGCTGGTCGAGGCGACCGCCGCCGCCACGCCCGCCTGGGCCCGCGGCATCCCCGCGACGGCGGCGTTGGTGATCGGCGCGTTCACCATGCCGAAGCCGAAGCCGAACAGCGCGTACGCGACCAGCAGCAGGGCCGGCGGGGAGTCGGCGGCGAGCCGGGTGAGCAGCAGCCCGCTCGCGGCGAGGCCGATCCCGGCCGCGACCAGCGGCAGGCGCGGGCCCCGGCCGGCGACGATCCGTCCGGACAGCGGCGCGCAGACCAGCATCATCCCGGCCATCGGCAGCGTCCACAGGCCGGCCTCGACCGGGCTGTAGTGCCGGACGTCCTGGAGGTAGAGGGTGCTGAGGAAGAGGAAGCCGCCGAGCGCGGCGAACGCGCAGACCGCGGTGACGGCGGCGCCGGTGAACGGCACGCTGGCGAAGAACCGGGGGTCCACCAGCGGCTCGGCCACCCGCCGCTCCCAGAGCGGGAAGGCGACCAGCGCGGCCAGCGCGGTCGCGGCCAGGGTGAGGATCAGCGGGGAGGTCCAGCCGTTGGCCGGGCCCTCGATGATCGCGGCGGTGCCGCAGCCGAGCAGCACGATCATCAGCAGCTGCCCCACCGGGTCCAGCCGGCGCGGCCGGGGGGCGCGGGACTCCGGGACGTAGCGGGCGGTCAGCGCGATGGCGGCGAGCGCCACCGGGACGTTGATCAGGAAGATCGACGGCCAGCCCGCGCCGTCCACCAGGAAGCCGCCGAGCAGCGGGCCGAGCGCCATCGAGATGCCGACCACGCCGCCCCAGACGCCGATCGCCCGGGCCCGCTCCTTCGGGTCGGTGAAGGTGTTGGTGATGATCGACATCGCCACCGGGTTGAGCATCGAGCCGCCCACCGCCTGGAGCGCCCGGAACGCCACCAGCCAGCCCAGGCTCGGCGCCTGGCTGCACAGCAGCGAGCCGAGCGCGAAGCAGACCAGGCCGGTCTGGAACACCCGGCGGCGGCCGAAGCGGTCGGCCACCGAGCCGAACAGCATCAGCAGCGAGGCCAGCACCAGGGTGTAGGCGTCGATGATCCACTGCAGCCCGGACGCCGGGGCGTCCAGGTCCCGCTGGATCACCGGCAGGGCGATGTTCACCACGGTGTTGTCGAGGCCGACGATGAACAGGCTCAGGCAGCAGATCGCCAGGACGAGCAGACGGCGGCGGCGCCCGAGCGCGGGCCCGGGGGCGGGCGCGGCTGCGGCGGCGCGGGGCTGGGGGGCGGGCACGGGACCGATCCTCCCACCGCGGGGCGGGCCTGGGCGGGTGAGCCGCGCGTCCGGGTGGCGGGTGGCGTAATCCAGGTGGCACGGGGACGCGGCCCGCTAGACCGCCGTGAAGCGGACGGTCCGGGTGGCCGGGTCGGCCGTCGTCAGCCGGACGTCGATCACCCGGCCGAGCGGCAGCCCGTCCGCGGCCGTGTCGCAGCGGGCCCGGACGGCCGGGTCGCGCAGCTGGACGGTGCCGGAGCCGGGCCGCCGCTCGTCCACGTCGATGACCACGGCGGCGAAGTCCTCGCCCTCCCGGCCCGCGAGCAGCTCCGCCTCCACCAGGTCCACGCAGGCCCGTTCGACCTCCGCGGCGCGGCGGTCCCCGCCCGCCATCAGCGCCGGGACGGCCGGCAGCGCCTCGCGCACCCACTCCGGCACGTCCTCGCCCGCCGCCACCGCCGCGCACACCTCCTGGGCGAAGCGGTCGCCGAGGCGGCGCAGCGGCGCGGTGCAGTGCGCGTACGGGGCGGCGAGCGCGGCGTGCTCCGGCTCGGCGGGGGCGGGCAGGCCGCGGGACTCGTCGAAGGCGTGGTAGCCGGCGCCGCGCAGCAGGCCCGTACAGGCGTTGAGGAAGGCGGCGTTGAGCGGGACGTCCGGGTCGAGGGAACGGATCAGTTCGGGGTACGGGACGGCCTGCGGCCAGTCCACGTCGAGGGCGGCGGCGATCCGGCGCAGCCGCTCGTACCCGGTGGCGGGCGCGGCGGGCAGGGTGCGCAGCAGGCCGACGCCGGCGTCGAGCATCAGGTCGGCCGCGGCCATGCCGGTGAGCAGGGAGATCTGGGCGTTCCAGCCGTCGGCGGGGCCGGGGGCGCGGTAGCCGAGGACGTAGCCGTGCAGGGTCTCCTCGACCTCCTGTTCGGGCACCGGCAGGCTGATCCCGCCGCGGGCGCGCTCCTGCTCCTCGCGCAGCCGTCCGACGGTCGCGAACAGGGCGAGCTGCTCGTCGGCGCCGCCGAGGTCCACCGCGCGCTCGACCGCGGCGTAGTCCAGCCGGCGGTGCGAGCGGACCAGGGCGCGGCGCAGGTCGGCGAGGACGACGGCGCCGTCGGCGTCCAGGTCCAGCTGCCAGAGCAGGGCCGGGCGGGGCTCGCCGGGCAGCAGGCTGGCGGCGTCCTCGGAGATCCGGGTGGGGTGCAGCGGGACGCGGTGGTCGGGGAAGTAGAGGGTCTCGACCCGGCGGCGGGCCTCGGTGTCGATCGCGCCGCCGGGGTGGACGAACGCGGCGACGTCGGCGATCGCGTAGTGCACCCGGTAGCCGCCGCCGGGCCGGTGGGCGAGGTGCACGGCCTGGTCGAGGTCGCGGGAGCCGGGCGGGTCGACCGTGAACAGCGGCAGGTCGGTGGCGTCGTACTCCGGCAGCCGGGGGCGCTCGGCCGCCTCCTCCGCCTCGGCGAGCACGGCCCGCGGCCACTCGGTGTGGACCTCCAGGCGGGTGCGGAGCTCGGTCAGCTCGGTGTTGATCCGGGCGGAGTCGGCGGCCTTGACGCGCAGTTTTCGGCGAGGCATGCACGCCAGGGTAGAGCGGGGCCGGGCGGTTCCGGGCCAGGCTCTGCCCGGCGGCGGCGTAAGCACTCGTACGGTGGGGGCAAGTGGCCGTGCACGAAGGGGGTTTGGGCGATGGGTGCGGTGAAGGTGGCCGGGGGTGTGGTGGCTGCGGTGCTGGGGGCGACGGGGGCGCTGCACGCGGTGTGGGCGGTGACGCCGTGGCCGCTGGGGTCGGCGGAGGAGTTCGCGGACGTCGTGGTGGGGCAGGGCGAGGGGGTGCCGCCGGTGGGCGCGTGCCTGGCGGTGGCGGGGGCGCTGGGGGCGGGGGCGTACCTGGTGGGGGCGGAGGCCGGGGTGCTGCCGCAGGTGGGGCCGCGGCGGCTGCGGCGGGCCGGGGTGCGGGTGGTGGCGGGGGTGCTGCTGGCGCGCGGGGTGGCCGGGCCGGTGGTGTTCGGCCGGGTGAGTGAGCGTTCGGAGCGGTTCCGGCGGCTGAACGTGCGGTACTACTCGCCGCTCTGTGTGGCGCTGGGGGCCGGGGCGGCCGCAGTAGGGTTGCGGGGTTCGTCCGCCACAGATTGTTGAGGAGTCCGCTGTGCTGGTGCTGTTGCCGCCCTCGGAGGGCAAGGCCGGGTCCGGGGACGGCGGGCCGGTGGCGCTGGAGCGGCTGTCGCTGCCGGGGCTGACGGCGGCGCGCGGCGCGGTGCTGGACGCGCTGGTGGGCCTGTGCCGGGGTGACGAGGACGCCGCCTCCGAGGTGCTCGGCCTCTCCCCCGGTCTGCGCGGCGAGGTCGCCAAGAACGCCGGGCTGCCGACGGCGGGTGCCCGTCCGGCGGGCGAGGTGTACACCGGGGTGCTGTTCGACAACCTCGGCCTGGCCACCCTGGACGCGGCCGCGTACGACCGGGCCGAGCGTTCGCTGCTGGTCTTCTCCGGTCTCTGGGGCGCCGTGCGGATCTCCGACCGGATTCCGTCCTACCGCTGCTCGATGGGCGTCAAGCTCCCGCAGCTGGGGGCGCTCGGGGCGTACTGGCGGAGCGCGATGGCCCCCGTGCTCCCCGAGGTCGCGGACGGGCTGGTGCTGGACCTGCGCAGTTCCGCGTACGCGGCGGCCTGGAAGCCGGCCGGCGAGGTGGCCGCCCGGACCGCGACCGTCCGGGTGCTCCAGGAGCGGAACGGCAAGCGCAGCGTGGTCAGCCACTTCAACAAGGCGACCAAGGGGCGGATCGTCCGGGACCTGCTGGCGGCCGGGGCGGAGCCGAAGACCCCCGGCGAGCTGATGGACGCGCTGCTGGAGCTGGGCCACCACGTCGAGCTGGCGGCGGAGGGCACAGCGCGCAAGCCGTGGCAGCTGGACGTGGTGGTCACCGAGGTGCACTGAGCACCCCGGTGACGACGGGCCCTAGCGCAGGTGCGAGGTGTCGTTGAGCAGCCGCACCGAGGCGTTGCCGTCCGCGTAGTACTGGACGGCGCAGATCGAGGCGGCGGACAGCTCCATCCGGTACATCGAGTCCGGCGGGGCGCCGAGCGCCAGCCGGACCAGGGTCTTGATCGGGCTGACGTGCGAGACCACCAGCACGGTCTTCCCCGCGTACCGGGCGAGGATCTTGTCCCGGGCGACGCCGGCCCGGTGGGTGAGCGTGGTGAAGCTCTCGCCGCTGCCGGTCGGCTTGGCCTTGGCGGAGCCGAGCCAGGCGGTCAGGTCGTCGGGGTAGAGCTCCCGCACCTCGGCGAAGGTCAGGCCCTCCCAGGCGCCGAAGTCGACCTCGCGCAGCCCGTCCTCGTACCGGACCTCCAGGCCGAGCCGGGCGGCGACGGTCTCGGCGGTCTGCCGGGTGCGGAGCATCGGGGAGGCGACGACCGCCTGGACGCTGCCGCGCGCGGCCAGTGCCTCGGCGGCCCGCTCGGCCTGCCAGCGGCCCTTGTCGGAGAGCTCCGGGTCGCTGCCGCCGCTGCCGGAGAAACGCTTCTCCGGGGTGAGCGGGGTCTCGCCGTGGCGCAGCAGGACGAAGGTGGTGGGGGTGCCGAGGTCGGCGGGGGCGGCCCAGCCGGCCTTGGGGGCGGCGGTCTCCAGCGGCGGCTCGTCGACGGCCGCGACCGCGGCCTTGGGCTTCGGCTCCCACTGGCGGCCGTCGCGGCCCGCGTCCATCGCCTCGTTGGCCAGCCGGTCGGCGTCCTTGTTCCGCTCGCGCGGGATCCAGGTGTACGTGACCCGGGCGCGCGGGAGGACGGTGCGCGCCTCGGCGGCGAGCGGCTGCATGTCGGGGTGCTTGATCTTCCAGCGCCCGGACATCTGCTCGACGACCAGCTTGGAGTCCATCCGGACGTCCACCGAGGCGTCCGGGTCCAGGTCGCGGGCCGCCCTGAGCCCGGCGATCAGGCCCTTGTACTCGGCCACGTTGTTGGTGGCGTGGCCGATGAACTCGGCGGCTTCGGCGATGATCTGCCCGGTGTCCCCGTCACGGACCACCGCGCCGTAGCCGGCCGGCCCCGGGTTGCCCCGGGACCCGCCGTCGGCCTCGACGATGAAGCGCGCCGCCACCGGATCAGACGCCCGAGTCGGAGGTGCGGACCAGGATCCGCGAGCAGTTCTCGCAGCGGACGACCTTGTCGGCCGGCTCGGCCTTGATGGCGTTCAGCTCGGTGATCGAGAACTCGGTGCGGCAGCCCTCGCAGCGGCGCTGGTAGAGGCGGGCCGCGCCGACGCCGCCCTGGGTCTCGCGCAGCTTGGTGTAGACCTTCAGCAGGTCGGCCGGGATGACGGCGGCGACGGTCTCGCGGTCGCGCTTGACCTTCTCGGCCTCCCCGTCGATCTCGGCGAAGGCGGCGTCGCGGCGGCCCTCGGCCTCGGTGAGGACGACGGTGGAGTGCTCCAGGCGGGCGGACAGCTCCTCGACCCGGCTCTTGGCGCTCTCCTGGCGCTCCATGATCTCCAGCACGACGTCCTCCAGGTCGCCCTGGCGCTTGGCGAGCGAGCCGATCTCGTGCTGGAGGTTCTCCAGGTCCTTCGGCGAGGTGATCGCGCCGGAGTCCAGGCGCTGCTGGTTGCGGGCGGCACGGGAGCGGACCTGCTCGACGTCCTGCTCGGCCTTGGTCAGCTCGCGGGCGGTGTCGCCCTTCTGGGCCTCGGCGGCGACGACGAGGTCCTTGAGCGCGGTGTGGTCGGCGGTGACCTTCTCGATCTCGGCGTGCTCGGGCAGGCTCCGGCGCCGGTGGGCCAGCTGGTCGAGCTTCGAGTCGATGGCCTGGAGGTCGAGCAGGCGGTTCTGGTCGGCGGGCGCGGCGTTCAAGCGGAGAGCTCCTGTGAATCGGGTCAGGCGGTGAAGGACATGGGGGCGTGCGCGGTCCACGGGTCGGTGACCCGGTGGGAGACCTTGGTCTCCACGGCCCAGCCGCGCTTGTCGGCGGCGGCCAGCAGGGCCCGCTCGGCCAGGGTGAGCCAGGGCCACTCGGTGGCCCAGTGGGCGGCGTCGAGCAGCGCGACGGGCGACGCCTCCGCGGCCTCGGAGGCCGGGTGGTGACGCAGGTCGGCGGTCAGGTAGGCGTCCACGCCGGCCGACCGGACGTCGGCCAGGAAGCTGTCGCCCGAGCCGCCGCACACCGCGACCCGGCTGACCAGCCGGTCCGGGTCGCCGGAGACGCGGACGCCGGCGGCGGTGGCGGGCAGGCCCGCCGCCACCTGCGCGGCGAAGGCGGAGAGGGTCAGCGGGGGCTCCAGCAGGCCGATCCGGCCGGTGCCGCGGCGGCCCAGCGGGTCGGTCGGGTCCGGCACCAGCGGGCCGGTCACCCGCAGGCCCACCGCCTCGGCGAGCGCGTCCGAGACGCCGGGGTCGGCGTGGTCGGCGTTGGTGTGGGCGACGTGCAGGGCGATGCCGTTGGTGATCAGCGTGTGCACCACCCGGCCCTTGAAGGTGGTCGCGGCGACGCTGGTGGTGCCGCGCAGGTAGAGGGGGTGGTGGGTGACCACGAGGTCGGCGCCCCACTCCACGGCCTCGTCGACGACCGCCTGGACGGGGTCGACGGCGAAGAGCACGCGGTTGACCTCGGTCTGAGGGTCTCCGCAGACCAGGCCGACGGCGTCCCAGGACTCCGCCCACTGCGGGGGGTAGACCTCTTCGAGCGCGGTGATGACGTCGGACAGTTTCGGCACCTGTCGAGACTACCGTGCGCGCGGGGGCGGTCGGGCCTCGGCCGTACGGCCGGGCGCCGGGGGAACGGTCTCGGCCGGGTCGCGTCGCGCCTGCGGCGCCGGGCCGCCGCCGGTCCGTCGTCGGTCCGTCCTCGGTCCGTCCTCGACGCGTCGCGGCCGCGTCGGCCGGTGCCTCGTGGCCGTTCGGACAGGGGAGCTGGGGGCGTACGGGTGCACGTCAATCTGCGACGAGAGGCGCCCGGCGGGCCCCGCGCGCTCCGTACGCGGCCGCGCGCCGGTCGTCCGTTACTCACAGCAGGGTTCCCGTACGGGTTCGAAACCAGGCCTTTGCACCCTTACGAGTGAAGTGACCGGCTCTGCGTTGAGGCTTCGGTTGGCTCGAAAGTAACTTCACTTCTGCGAACAGGAGTTGCCCCGGCGGCGGCCACGACCAGGAGTCGGGCGGTGCCGTGCCGGGCCGGACGGGATCCGGGTGAGCACTCCCGTACCGGGGCGGTACCGCCGCCCCTTCCGGAAGAACCGATCAGGCCGGGCCGCCGCCCGGGTGCCGCGAGCAGTGGGCACCGGGGGCGGCGGCCGCGACGAAGGGATGTGGTGGCGAATGGGGGCGGGCACATCGCTGCGTACGGCCGGGGACAGGGGATCGGTGGACCGCGGACCGGGTGCGGCCGGTTCGTGGCCGGAGGCGGAGCGGGCGGCACTGGCCGGTGCCGGAGGCCGGGGAGGCGGCGGTGACCGGGAGGTCACCGTCGGCGACTTCCGGCACACGGCCCGGCCCGCCGGGCGAGGGCCGGTGCCGCCCGCCGTCGGTCCGATCGGCCAGGAGGACTCCGCCGTCCTGGTGCAGGAACGAATCGCCGGGCCTCCGTCGTGCCGCGGCCGGGTCGCCGCCCGGCCGGGGCAGGCCGGCGGCCCGGCCCGCCCCGGCGCCGTGGACCCGTCCGGCAACGCGGGCCCGTCCGGCACCACAGGCCCCTCCGACCCGGCGGGCCCGTCCAGCACCACCGGGGTGAGCGGAGCATGAACGTGGCCACCCGAACCATGACCCAGACGCTGCGCCGGCTGAGCTTCACCTTCGCCGCCGACGGCAGCCACGCCGCCTGCCTCGCCTCCTCCGCCGACAGCGGCTGGTACGTGGAGAGTTGGCGGCTGCCGCAGGACGGCGGACCGGCCGCGCCGACCGCGCTGCCGCTGCCCGGCAACCGCGCGGAGAGCCTGCGCTCACAGCTGGTCGCACTGCCGGACGGCTCGGTGCTGACCTGCCGGCACGACGGCGAGCGGCACGACCTGGTCCGCCTCTCGTACGGCGGGAACGGCGCCCTGGAACAGCAGTTGGGCTCGCTGCGGATGACCGGCCTGCGGGTCCTGCCGCTCCCCGCCCAGGCCGGCGCCGACCCGCGGACGCCGGTGGCGGTCGCGCTCGGCAGCGACACCCGCCCGGCGACCACCGCCTGGCTGGTGCGCACGGACGGCAGCGAGCCCGAACAGGTCGCCGAGATCCCGGGGTTGCACGGCGGCGGCACCTGGCTGGACCGTACCGGCACGCTGCTCGCGCTGGACCGGGTGAACGCGGGCCTGGTCCGCAGCGTGGTGCTCGACCTGCGCGCCGGCCGCACCTCCCCCCTGCTGGAGATCGGCCCGCAGAGCAACGACCGCCTGGTGCTGTTCGACCCGGACAGCCGGTTCGCGATGGTGCGCAGCGACGCGCCCGGCACCGACCGGCTCGGCTGGGGCGTCCTCGGCGCCGGGGAGCCGCTGCGCTTCCCCGAGTGCCTGCACGTCGCGGGCATGTTCCTGCGGCCGGTCGCCCTGCGGGTCGCGGCGGGCGGCCCCCGGGTCGCGGTGCAGATCGACCACGGCGCGGGCTCGGCGCTCGCGCTGTGGCGGCCCTCGGCCGGGCGGCTGGACCCGCTGCCGGTCCCGCCCGGGCGGCTCGGCGCGGTCGGCCACTGGGGCGAGGCGGGGCTGCGCGTGCCGTACTCCTCGCCCGACCACCCGACGGCGCTGGCCACCCTCGACGTCGACACGCTGCTGACGCACGGACCGCTCCCGCCCGTCTCCGGCCCGACGCCGCTCCCGCTCCAACTCGCGCCGCTGGCATCGGGGTTGCCAGGGCCGTGGCGGGACACCATCCTGCCCTGGCAGCCCGGCGGGGTGCGCCCGGTGCGGACCGAGCCGCCCGGCTGGCGGCTCGACGGCAGCACCCCACCCGGGGACGGCGGCCGCTGGCATCCCGCGCAGAGCCTCGAACTCGCGGGGCCGGCAGGCCCGTTGGAGGCCGTGGTGTACGGCGGGGACGCCTGGCTGAGCAGCCCGCACCTGGTGCTGGCGCTGCACGGCGGCCCGGCGGACGCCTGGCGGCTGGAGTTCGACCCGACACTGCAGCGGATGGCCGCCGAGGGCCTGGCGGTGGTCGCGCCGAACCAGCGCGGCTCCACCGGCTACGGCGTGGCGCACGCGCTGGCCATCCGGGGCGCCTGGGGCGGTCCCGATCTGGACGACGTCCTGTACCTGCTGGACGGCATCGCGGGCCAGCGCGCCGCCCTCGGCCTGGAGCCGCCGGCCCTCTTCGGGGTCAGCTACGGCGCCTTCCTGGCGCTGCTGGCGGCCTCGCACGCGCCGGCCGAGCAGGTCGCCCGCTGCGCGGTGGTCGCGCCGTTCCTGTCCGGCGCCCGGCTGCTGGCCGAAGCGGCGCCCCCCGTAGGGGCGTTGACCACCCGGCTGGGCGGCGGCGAGCAGGTCGCCGACGCCCGCGGACCGCGCGACGTGCTGCAACTGGCGCACCGGCTGAGCGCGCCGCTGCTGGTCGTGCACGGCAACCGGGACGAGGTCGTACCGGTGAGCCAGTCCCGCTCGCTGCGGCACGAGTTGCTGCGGATCGGCCGGGTCGAGGGCGAGGACTTCCGGTACGTCGAGGCGGCCGGCTCCGGGCACGAGGTGCTCGCCGATGAGGGCGCCGCCGTCCTGCACGAGCTGCTGGCCACGTTTCTGCGGACCGGCCGCCCGGGCTGACCCGCCGCCCGGTGCCGTCCCGGACACCAAGCTCGGGCCCCGAGCCCAGGCGCCAGGCCCAGACGCCAGCCCCGGGCGGCCTCCACGCCGCGCTAGGCGATCCGAGTGAACTCTCCGCAGGTGGGCGCCACTTGTCGGCCTTGGCACGGACCTGCCCGCCCCCGCCCCGGCCGTGCTGCCGGACCGGGCGGCCCGCCGTCCGGACGCCGACGCCGAGGAGCGGGTCGAACGGGCCTCCGCCGCACACGCGGGGACACTGATGATCGCCGATGATCGTTGCGCGCCGCATCAGTTCCGCACCGCGGGCGGACCCGGCTGCCGCCGCCGGACGGCGGGCGCGGGCCGCCGGCCCGGCGCGGCGGTCTCCGGGCGCCGTCCCCGCGCCGCCGCGAGCCGGTCGGCCGCAGGCCCGCTTCCGGGCCCGGGACCAGCGCGGGACTCGCGTCATGATCTCGATAGGATCTCGTCCGTCCCGGCCGTTACGGTGACCGGGGCACGGGCCGCTATCACCGGCTACGGGCGCGTACCGGGCGCCCGATCGGGGACCAGACCGTGCGCCACCGGCGCCGGCCGGGCGCCGATGACCTGCACCCTCCGCACGGAAAAGACGATTCTCATGTCCGACACCCTCACCGACACCACCGGACCCGCGGTTACCGGGACCGACGCCGACGAGAAGACGGCCAAGGACACCGCGTCGCACGGCCGCCACCGCGGTGGCTCCGCCGCCGACGACAGCCCGGAGTCCGACCCGCACGGCCGCCACCGCGCGGCCGGGGCGCTGGGCTGACCGCACCACCACCAGGGCACCGCGTACGAGGGCCCGCCGGGAGGGCACGGACTCCCCCGGCGGGCCCTCGGCTTTCCCGACTCCGTGCGAAGCCTCCGCCCGAAGTCTCCGTGCGAAGCCCCGAGCAGCGCCCCGGCCGCGGCCCGCCCTCAGCCCAGCGCCACGACCGTCCTCAGCGCCTCGCCGCTCCGCATCTGCGCGATCGCCTCGTTGACGTCCGCGAGCCCCACCCGGTGGGTGACCATGCCGTCGAGGTCGATCCGCCCGGCCCGCCAGAGGTCCACGACCAGCCCGATGGTGCGCGCCACCGTCGCCCCGCCGTAGAGCGAGGGCAGCAGGCGCTTCTCGTTGAAGAACAGCTCGCCCATGGTGAACTGCGCGAGGTCGTCCTGCGCGCCCGCGCCGATGACGACCACCGCGCCGCCGCGCCGGGCGGCCTCGTAGCCGGCCCGGACGGTGGCCGCGCGGCCGACCGCCTCGAAGACGTAGTCGAAGCCGCCGCCGGGCAGCTTCTTGGCCGCCGCCTTCAGCTCCTCGGGCGCGATCGCCTCGGTGGCGCCGAACGCCAGGGCGCGCTCGCGGCGCGAGGCCACCGGGTCGACGACGGTGATCCGGCCGGCGCCGCAGACCCGGGCGCCCTGCACGGTGGCCACGCCGACCCCGCCCGCGCCGATCACCGCGACGGAGGCGCCGGGCTCGACCCGGGCGGTGTTCACCGCGGCGCCGATGCCCGTGGTCACGCCGCAGCCGATCAGCGCGGCGGCCTCGTACGGGAGGTCGTCGGGCACCTTGATGACGGCGTTCGCCGCGACCACGACCTCCTCGGCGAAGGCCCCGGTGCCGTAGAAGCCGGAGGCGCTCAGCCCGCCCTCGGCGATCCGGAAGCCCGGGGCGCCGAGGCCGCGCAGGCTGGCGATGCAGAGGTGGCCGCGGTCCCGGCGGCAGTGGTCGCAGCGGCCGCAGGGGGCCATCCAGCAGAGCACCACGCGGTCGCCGGCGGCGAGGCCGGTGACGCCCTCGCCGACCTCCAGCACGTCCCCGGCGCCCTCGTGCCCGGGGACGAACGGCGCGGGCTGCGGCAGGACGCCGCTCATCGCGGAGAGGTCCGAGTGGCAGAGGCTGGCGGCGCGCATCCGGACCCGTACGGTGCCCGGCCCGAAGCCCACGGCCGTCACGTCCTCGCGGACGTCGAGGGTCTCCTGGCCGGTCTTGTGCAGGACGGCTGCGCGCATGGGTGCTGCTCCCGGGGTGCCTGGTGTTCCTCGGATCGGCGGTCGGGCCGATTCTGGCACGGGCGGCGCGACGCGACTAGAACGCGTTCCACAACAACCGGCCGGCGGAACTGTACGAATTCACTGTCCTTCCACCACTGCGACACGCCATGATCACCACCGTGTCGACACCCCTTCCGACGTCCTCACCGACGTCCTCACCGACGTCCCCGCCTGCGCCCTCACCGGCCTCCCCCGAGCAGCCCGCCCACGGCGCGCCCTGCCCCCGCTGCGCCGCCGCGCTGACCGCCGACCCGCGCTTCACCGCCTGGTGCCCGGCCTGCGACTGGAACCTGTCCCCCGGTCAGGACGGCGCTCCCGCGCCCACCCGGCGCGAGCGGGCGGCGGCCGACCGCACCGACCGGCTGTTCGAGGAGCAGGCCGCCGGCGGCGACTCCCCGACCGCCCGCCGCGACTGGCTGCTGGCCTCCGCCGCCGCCGGCCTGGTCCACCTGGTCACCGTCGGCCTGCTCTGCCTGGCGGTCTGGCTGCTCGTCACCGGGAGCACGGTGCAGCGCTGCGCGGGCGTGGTGGCGCTGGTGGTCGCGGTCGCGCTGCGGCCCCGGCTCGGCCGGGTGCCGCGCGACCAGAACGTCCTCGACCGCGCCTCGGCCCCGGCCCTGTACGGGCTGGCGGACCGGGTGGCCGCCGAGCTGGGTGCCGCGCCGGTGGCCGTCATCCGGGTCACCGACGAGTTCAACGCCTCCTACGGGCTGGTCGGGCTGCGCCGCCGTCCCGTCCTCGAACTGGGCCTGCCGTTCTGGGAGGTGCTGGACGACCGGCAGCGGATCGCCCTGCTCGGCCACGAGTTCGGCCACCACGTCAACGGCGACCACCGCCGCTCGCTCTGGCTGCACAGCGCGGTCTCGGCGCTCGCGGCCTGGTACGGCATGGTCCGGCCCGACCGGCCGGGCCGCGCGCACGGCGACGAGCTCTCGCTGCTGATCCGGATCGGCGCGCTGGTCGGCGCGGTCGTCCTGCGGGCCGTCGCCTGGCTGCTGCTCCAGGGCCTCTACCTGTTCGACCGGCTCACCTCCCGCGCCGGGCAGCAGGCCGAGTACCGCGCGGACGCCCTCGCCGTCCGGGTCGGCGGCAGCGAGGCGGCCGGCGGGATGCTCGCGACGCTCCTGCTGTTCGGCCCGGTGTGCACCGCCGTGGGCCGGATCCGCGCCGAGGAGCGCCGGCGCCCCCGGACGGTCCGCCGCGGCCGGGGCCGGGGCCCGGAGCGGCCCGAACAGTCCGAGCGGCCGAAGCCGCCCGCCCCGGAACTGCTCTGGGAGCGGCTGCGCGAGCACCTCGGCTCCGTCCCCGCCACCGAGCACGAGCGCCTGCTGCGGCTCAGCGCCCGTGACCACGCCGCCGTGGACTCCACCCACCCTCCGACCCACCTGCGGATCGCCCTGGTCGAGCGTGCTGAGGCCCGGCCGGCCGCCGTCACCGCCACCCCCGCCGAGGTCGGGGCGATCGCCGCCGAGCTGGCCCCGCACCGCGCCCGGATCGCCGCCGACCTGCTCGCGGGCTGACCGCCGCCCGAGCGACGCACGGCACCAGTCGGCACCGGTCGGCGCCGGCCGCCCCGGCGGCGCCGCTACCGCTACCGTCGAGTAGGGTCCGTGCACGTCCGCCCGCGTCCCGACCCCCCGAGGAGCACCGCATGTCCGACCTGCTGCTGAGCGCCGAGCCGGCACCCGAGGTGCTGGCGGCGTTCGAGGAGGCCACCGGGTTCATGCCGGTGGACGAGGGGCTCGCGCTGTACGCGGCGGTGGTGGAGGCGGCCCGGACCACCGGGCTGCCGGTGCTGGAGATCGGCACCTACTGCGGCCGCTCGGCGATCCTGCTCGCGGCGGCGGCCCGGGAGGCGGGGACGGTCGCGCTGACCGTCGACCACCACCGCGGCTCGGAGGAGCAGCAGCCCGGCTGGGAGTACCACGACCCGACCCTGGTCGACCCCGAGGTCGGGCTGATGGACACCCTGCCGCGGTTCCGCCGCGCCCTGCACGCCGCCGGGCTGGAGGAACACGTGGTGGCGCTGGTCGGCCGCTCGCCGCGGATCGCCGCGCTGTGGGGGCGCCCGCTGGGCCTGGTGTTCATCGACGGCGGGCACACCGACGAGCACGCGACCGGCGACTACGAGGGCTGGGTACCGCACCTGGCGCCGGAGGGCCTGCTGGTGGTGCACGACGTGTTCCCCGACCCGGCGGACGGCGGCCAGGCCCCGTACCGGGTGTACCTGCGGGCGCTGGCCGAGGGCTTCGAGGAGGTCTCGGTGACCGGCTCCCTGCGCGTCCTGCGCCGCGCCGCCCGGTAGGAGACGCCGTTCGTTCCCGGGCCCCGCGCCGATGCTCTAACGTCGTGCCGGGGCTGCCGGGCAGGGGTTCGAACGGTACGGTGGCCGCGCAGCACCAGGCAGAGCATCGGCGGACGGTGGGGGCCAGCAGCGACATGACGGACCAGCAGAACAGCGCTCCGGCGGTCTGGGACCCGACCGCGCGCGGCGGCGCCGGCGGCTGGGTGCGCGGCCCGCAGCGCCCGGCCGACGCGCAGCCCGTCCCCGAGGCGCCCGCCACCCCCCAGCCTCCCGCGGCCCCGCAGTCCACGGCCCCGCAGTCCGCCGCCCAGCCCGGTCCGATGGCCCCGCCGCCCTCGCCCGGCGCCGTCGGCGACCAGGGCCCGCCGCTGGGCGCCCGCCCGTACCTGGCCGCCTCGCCCGGCTACGACCCGCCGACCGCCCGGCTGTTCCCCGGCGCCGCCCCGCCGCCCCCGGCCGCCCCGCCGGCGTCCTCGCCGTTCCCCTCCCACGCGGGTCCGCCGTCCCACGCCCCGCAGCAGGAGACGCGGCAGACGCCCGGCTACGACTACCTCCTGCAGCCGCCCGCCGCCCCGCCGCAGTCCCCGTACGGCGCGCAGCCCCCGTACGGCAGCCCGCTCCCCTACGGCGCCCAGCCCGACTACCCGACCGGGACCGCCCACGGGGACGACGAGGACCGGCCGACCAACCGCAGGGCCCCGCTGCTGATCGGCTTCGCGCTGCTCCTGGTGCTGGCGGTCGGCGGCGGCCTGCTGTTCGCCCTGCGGGGCGGCGGCGACAAGGACGGCCAGGCCGCGCCCGCCCCGGCCTCGGCCCCGGCGACCGGCGCGGAGAACCCGCCGCCCGCGCCCACGGGTGCGGACGGTGCGCCGAGCGCCGCCGCGAGCGCGTCCGGCTCGCCCGCCGGTACGCCGTCGCCGAGCTCGACCGCTCCCGGTCCGGGCGCCAAGGCGCAGGCCCAGGCGCTGGACGGCCTGCTCAGCGAGGGCGAGAGCGCCAAGGCCCCGATCGGCAGCGCCGTCGCCAAGGTGACCAGCTGCCCGCCGAAGGCCGACATCGAGAGCGCCGCGCAGGACTTCGACAACGGCGCGAGCCAGCGGACCGCCCTGCTGGCCAAGCTCTCCCAACTGAGCGTCACGGACGTGCCGGGCGGCGCGGACGCGGTGAACTCCCTGAAGTCCGCCTGGCAGTTGTCCGCCGACATAGACAAGGCGTACGCGAGCTGGGCGCGCGCCGTCGCCGCCCAGGGCTGCACCGGCCGGGCCCCGGCCACCGCCGACAAGAAGCACGCGGACGAGCTCAACCCGCAGGCGACGCAGGCGAAGACGGACTTCATGACGAAGTGGAACGCGATCGCGAAGAGCTACGGCCTGACTCCGCGCACCCAGGACAGGATCTGACCGACCAGTGACCGGCACCGCCCCCCGACCGCCCCGCCGCTCCGCCCTGCTGCGCGCCACCACCGCCGCGGCCGTGGCCGTTCCGCTCTGCACGGCGGGCTGGTTCGGCTGGCGGGCCCTCGACCACTCCGGCCCGGCGGGCGCCACGGCGGCCCCGGCCGCGTCGGCCCCCGCCGCATCGTCCCCGACTGCCGACCCGGCTTCGGCGCCGCCCGCCCCGACGGCCACGGACCAGCCGGGCACCGCCGACCCCGGCGCCCCGGCCGACGGCACCGCCGCGCCCCTCACCCCGCCGGTCGCACCGCCGCCGTCCACCGCCCCGGCCGCCGACGCCCCGCCCGCGCCCGCCGACGCCGCGGTCCTGACCGGCCGCACCGTCCTGCTCGACCCCGGCCACAACCCCGGGAACTCCACCCACACCGCCGAGATCAACCGCCAGGTGGACATCGGCAACGCCCGCAAGGAGTGCGACACCACCGGCACCGAGACCAACGCCGGCTACACCGAGGCCGAGTACACCCTGGACGTCTCCCGCCGGGCCCGCGCCCTGCTGGCCGCCCGGGGCGCCACGGTGGTCCTGGTGCAGGACGGCGACCGGCCCTGGGGCCCGTGCGTCGACGAGCGGGCCCGCGCGGGCGCCGACGCCCACGCCGACGTCGCGGTCTCGGTGCACGGGGACGGCGGCCCGGCGAGCGGCAGCGGGTTCCACGTGATCATGCCCGCCCGGGTGGTGGCGGGGAAGGCGGACAACGCGGCGATCGTCGCCCCCTCGCGCCGGCTCGGCCTCCTGCTGCGCGACCGGTTCCACGCCGCGACCGGCGAGCCGTACGCGGACTACATCGCCAAGGACGGCCTGGACACCCGCTCCGACCTGGGCGGCCTCAACCTCTCGACGGTCCCCAAGGTGTTCATCGAGTGCGGTAACATGCGCAACTCGACGGACGCGAAGCGGATGACGGACCCTCAGTGGCGCCAGCAGGCGGCCCGGGGGATCGCCGACGCGCTGACCGCTTTCCTGACGACCCAAGAGAAGACCGAAGAGCGGTAAGGGAGTTGGGCCGCGACCGGCGGAGGACGACGCTCCGCCCGGACCGCACGGTTTGCAACGACTTCACCCCATTCCCGGTCCCGCCGTGCACCGGCAGGACGGTTGGGCCTAGGCTTCTGGTCCGTTCGGGAGTTTCGGCCGGTCGGCCCGACCGCGCGAACCACCGTCCACGACACGTCAACGAGGGGAACGTTAGTGAATCTGCGCGCTCTCACCAGGGGAGACGCCGCCGTCGCAGGCGCGGCCGTCCTGCTCTTCATCGCCTCCTTCCTGCCTTACTGGACCGTGGACTGCGGCAACAGCCGGTACTGCCCGCCGTCGCAGAACGCGTGGAGCACGGACCTGTTCCCCATCCTGCCGTCGATCTACCTCCTCGGCATCGCCGCCGCGGTGCTGATCCTGGTGCAGCGCTTCCAGGGTGCGGCCGCGGCCAACCGCCAGGTGCTCGGCCTGCGGCTGGACCAGTGGGGCATCGCCCTCTCCGTCGCGGCGCTGTGGACCTCGGTCTGGGCGCTCGGCGGCGGCACCTCCAGCTCCGTCGTCAGCCACGGCTTCGGCGCCTGGCTCGGCTTCATCGCGCTGCTCGCGCTGGCTGGCGCGGCCGCCGCGGGCCCCCTGGTGCCCGCACTGAAGGCCCCGCTGGCCGCCGACCGCCCGGCGGCCGTCCCCGGCCAGTACGGCTACCCGGGCCAGCCCGGTCAGCCGGGTGCCCCCGGCCAGCCCGGCCAGTACGGCTACCCGGCCCAGGGCCACGACCCGGCGTTCGGCGGCCAGGGCGGCTACGGCTACCCGGGTGCCGGCCAGCCGCAGCCCGGCCAGCCGGTCCAGGCCGCCCAGCCGCACGACGCCGGCGCCCCGGCCCCGCAGCCGGTCCCGGCCGCGCAGCAGGCGCCCGCCCCGGCGGCGGACTTCCAGCCGTTCTGGTTCGCCGTCCCGGCCCCGCGCCAGCTGGCCCCGAAGGACAACCCGGCCGGTGCCCCGGTCGGCGAGGTCGTGCCGGGCACCTGGTACCTGGCCGTCGAGCAGCGCGGCGCCGCGCTGGTCGCGCAGCTGCCGGACGGCAGCCAGGGCGTGCTGGCCGACACCACGGGCATCCAGCGCGGCTGAGACAGCACGGCTGACGCCCGCGGACGCACACCGCGAAGGGGGGGGGCCGGGTGGGCCGGGCCGCCCCCGCCGCCGGGTCGCGCCCGGTGGGCGCCCGCGGGGGGCCGCCCCCCCCCGCCCGTGGGCCGGGGCGGCGGGGGGGGCGACAACCCGGCGCGC
>NZ_JBHUAL010000020.1:43024-71189 GCF_042789775.1 Kitasatospora sp. NPDC056800
TCACACCCCCGGGCCGCCCCCGGCGCCCCCACCCCGCGCGGGGGGGGCCCGGTTCCCCGGGTCCCGCCCCTTCCGCGTGTACGCGCCGTGTCCGCGCCCTGTGCGCCCGTCCCCCGCGCGCCGTTCCGCGCGCAGTGCGCCGGGCTCAGCAGCAGTCCGCGACCACCAGCCCGGCCGGCAGCTGCTCCCCGCCGAAGACCGCGACCGTCGCCGGGTCCCCGCCGAGCGCGGCGACCGCGAGCAGCAGCGCCCCGGCCGTCCAGGTGGTGCGCTCCTCCGGCCAGATCGCGTCGTCCTCGAAGACGTACCCGGTCCAGTACGAGCCGTCCTCGTGCCGCAGGTGCTTCTGGATCCAGCGCAGGATGTCCACCGCGCGGTCGGACTGGCCGATGGCCCAGAGCGCGAGCGCCAGCTCGGCGCTCTCGCCGCCGGTCACCCACGGGCGGTCGCTGACGCAGCGCACGCCGAGGCCGGGGACGACGAAGCGCTCCCAGTCCCGCTCGATCCGGGCCACCGCCGCCTCGCCGCGCAGGCCGGTGCCGAGCACCGGGTAGTACCAGTCCATCGAGTAGCGGCCCTTGTCCAGGAACCGCTCGGGGTGGTGGGAGACGGCGTGCCCCAGCCGGCCGGCCGCGAGCTCCCAGTCGGGCTGCGGCTCCTCCAGGTACTCGGCGACGGCCAGGCCGCAGCGCAGCGCGTGCAGGATGCTGGACGAGCCGGTGAGCAGCGCCTCGTCGGTGGCGGTGCCGTCCCCGTCGACCCGCCAGGCGATCGGGCCGCCGGGCAGCCGCAGCCCGACGATGAAGTCCAGGGCGCGCCGGACGACCGGCCAGATCCACTCCAGGAACGCGTCGTCGCCGGTGCTGAGGTGGTGGTGCCAGACCCCGACCGCGATGTACGCGCAGAAGTTGCTCTCCTTGGCCCGGTCGGTGACCGCGCCGTCGGTGTACGCGGCGTACCAGGAGCCGTCCGGGTTCTGGGCGGCGGCGAGCCAGCGGTAGGCGGCCTCGGCGGCGGCGTGCTCGCCGGCCGTGTCGAGGGCCATCGCCGCCTCGGTGTGGTCCCAGGGGTCGAGGTGGTGGCCGGCGAACCAGGGTATGGCGCCGTCGGGGCGCTGCTCGGCCAGGATGCTGCGCACGGTGTCGGCGGCCTGCTCGGCGTCGAGCACCCCGTCGAGCAGCAGCACCTCGGGGACGGCGGCCGTCACGCCGTCCCGCCCGGCGCGCGGTTGGGCTTGGAGGCGTACGCGACGAAGCTCTTGCCGATCACCGGGTTGAGGGCCCGCTCGGCGGCCCTGGTGAGGCTGCTGATCACCGGGGTGCCGACGATGTCCCAGACCAGCAGCTGGTGGTAGGCCTTGACCGGCAGCGCCTTGTCGTTGTCGACGCCGACCGCGCACTTGATCCACCAGTACGGGGAGTGCAGCGCGTGCGCGTGGTGGGTGCCGTACGGCTCCAGGCCGGCGTCCTTGAGCTTCTCGAGCAGCTCGTCGCCCCGGTAGATCCGGATGTGGCCGCCCTCGTTGGCGTGGTACTCGTCGGACAGCGCCCAGCAGATCTTCTCCGGGAGCCAGCGGGGCACGGTGACGGCGAGCAGGCCGCCCGGCTTGAGGACCCGGAACATCTCGTTGAGGACGCCCTTGTCGTCCGGGATGTGCTCCATCACCTCGGAGATGATGATCTTGTCGAAGTACTCGTCCTCGAACGGCAGCGCCAGCGCGTTGCCCTCCATCGCGACCGCCGACGCGCCCTCGGGGGCCTCACCGGCCTGCTCCATCGCCGCGAACCACTTCCTGACCTCGGCGATCTCCTCGGTGTTCTGGTCGAGGGCGATCACGTTGGCGCCACGGCGGTAGCACTCGAACGCGTGCCGGCCCCCGCCGCAGCCCAGGTCGAGCACCCGGTCGCCGGGGGCGAGCGGGAAGCGCGAGAAATCGACGGTCAGCACTGCAGGACTCCCATTCCTATTGCTACCAAGCGTTCTTGACGCTTCGTCACGCCACTCCCGGCACGTCACGCTTCGTCGGGCAGGCTCGCCCTGCCGCCACCGCTCCGCCTCCGCCGACCGGCCGTCACCGACCTGCCGCGGGCGGGCGGCTAGGCCACGTACCGCCAGCCCGGCCCCGAGCGGGCCCGGGCGCCGACGCCGGTGGCGAGCGCCGCGCGGTAGGCCTCGGCGGTCAGCTCGGCGGCCCGCTCCCAGGTGAACCGGGCCAGCACCCGCTCCCGCCCGGCCGCGCCGAGCCCGGCCCGCAGCTCCGGGTCGTCCAGCAGCCGGCCGAGCGCGGCGGCCAGCGCGTCCGCCTCCCCCGGCGGCACCGCCAGGCAGGACTCCCCGTCCGGCCCGGCCACCTCGGGGATCGCCCCGCCGGTGGTCGCGACCAGCGGGGTGCCGGTGGCCATCGCCTCGGCGGCGGGCAGCGAGAAGCCCTCGTAGAGCGAGGGGACGCAGGCCACCTCGGCCGAGCGGTAGAGGTCGACCAGCTCCTGGTCGGTCAGCCCGCTGCGGAACTCGATGTGCCCGGCCAGCCCGAAGCGGCGCACCGCCTCGGCCACCGGCCCGTCCTCCTTCTGCGGCTTGCCGACCACCACCAGGTGGGCGTCCCGCTCGGTGCGGACCTTGGCGAGCGCCTCGACCAGGAAGACCAGGCCCTTCAGCGGGACGTCCGCGCTGGAGGTGGTGACGATCCGGCCGGGGACGCGCTCGATCTCCGCCGAGGGCGACCAGAGCCGGGTGTCGGCGCCGATCGGCACCACCGAGATCGCGCCGGGCGCGACGCCCAGGTGCTCGGCGATCTCGCGCTGCGAGGTGCCGGAGACGGTGATCACGTGGTCCAGCCGCGCGGCGACCCTCCGCTGCATCCGGGTGAAGGCGTACCAGCGGCGCAGCGAGAGCCGCTTGCCGCGGGTGGTGGCGGCGTCCAGCTCCAGCTGCCGGTCCACGGTGATCGGGTGGTGGATCGTGGTGACCAGCGGGAAGCCGTGCCGGGCCAGGCCGAGCAGGCCGTAGCCGAGGGTCTGGTTGTCGTGCACCACGTCGTAGCGGCCCTTGTGGGCGGCCAGGTAGCGGCGGGCGCGCAGCGAGAAGGTGAGCGGCTCGGGGAAGCCGCCGGTGCGCATGGTGGCGAACTCCAGCACGTCCACCGGGCCGCGGAACTCGTCGCGGGCCGGGGTGCGGAACGGGTCGTCGGCGCGGTAGAGGTCCAGGCTGGGCAGCTCGACCAGGCGCACCGAGCCGGGGCCGTCGACCTCGTCGAGCACCGGGAAGGGCTGGGCGCCGATCACGTCCACGTGGTGGCCGAGCCTGGCCAGCTCCCGGGAGAGGTGCCGTACGTACACGCCCTGACCGCCGCAGAAGGGGTCCCCTCGGTACGACAGCAGGGCAATCCGCAGCGGCTGCGCGGTCATCCTGGGCCCTCTTCTCTAGCTGCTTACGGTGCTGCCGGTCGTGCTTCCGGTCGCTAAAGTAGATCAGGTTTCAGTGGCTGGGGAACTCGTCGTCGACCACGTGAACAATGAGAGACCTCGAAGATACCGGCCCGTAGCTTTCCCTCAGGAGCCAGGGCTGGTGATTCCCGCCACGCCGGATCCTGCCGACCATGTGGAGCACGCCGCCACTCTCGCCCGCCCGGGAGCACCCTTGCCGCCACCCCCTCCTTCCACCTCTCCGCAGCTCTCGCCCCCGGGCGAGCCGCCGCTGACCGCGCGCCAGGCCGAACGGCGCCGGCGCATCCTGCGGGCCGCCACCGCGCTGGCGGTGCGGGGCGGGTACGAGGCGGTGCAGATGCGGGAGGTCGCGGAGGGCGCCCAGGTCGCCCTCGGCACGCTCTACCGGTACTTCCCGTCCAAGGTCCACCTGCTGGTGGCGGTGATGCTGGAGCAGCTCCAGGGCCTCCAGGAGCACATCCGGCGGCACCCGCCGACCGACCGCGAACCGGCGCCGCGGGTCGCCGACGCCCTCACCCGGGCCTTCCACGCGCTGCAGCGCGAACCGCTGCTGGCCGAGGCGATGGTCCGGGCGCTGTCCTTCGCGGACCGCTCGGTGGGGGCCGAGGTGGACCAGGTCAGCACGGCCACCGGGCAGCTCATCCTGGACGCGATCGGCCAGTCCGGACCGCCCACCGAGAGCCAGCGCGCGGCGGTGCGGGTGATCGAGCACACCTGGCACTCGGCGCTGGTCGCCTGGCTCTCCGGGCGCGCCTCGATCGCCGAGGTCCGGGCCGACCTGCACACCGCGGCCCGGCTGCTCGCCCTGCCGTGAGCCGCCCTCCCCTCTGCTGCGACTGGAACCTGTTCCTGCCTGTCTCGGGGCAGGCGGCGTGCTCCGGCGGCTAGAGTCGACAGTCGGCACAACTCCATCCCGCTCCTCCCCCGGGGAAAGCCGGTGCGAATCCGGCGCTGACCCCGCAGCCGTGAGACCGGCGCCGCCATCGGCCGCCCGGACGAGTCGGAGCACCCGGGGAGGGGCGAGCGGCCAGTCCGGACGCACGCGCCCGGCACCGTCGAGGACTACGGAACGGCCCCGCCCGGGCCACCACCGCTCACCGAAAGGCACACCGCACCATGCTGACCGCCGCCCGCCTGGGCGCCGCCGCCCTGTCCGCCGCGCTGCTCACCGGCCTCGCCGCAGGACCGGCCCTCGCCGACAGCCCCGCGCCGACCCCCGCCGCCGTCCCCGACGGGCTGTACGGCAAGAGCGACCCGACGTACGACGGCGTCTGGCGGCAGTCGCTGGCGCTCACCGCGCTGACGGCGGCCAAGGTCACCCCGGCCGACTCGGCCGTCGGCTGGCTCACCGGGCAGCAGTGCGAGGACGGCGGCTGGCCCTCCTACCGGGCCGCCGGCGCGGCCTGCGACCCCAAGACCGAGGACAGCAACGCCACCGCCGTCGCCGTCCAGGCCCTGGTCGCCCTCGGCGGGCACCAGGAGGCCGTCGACAAGGGCGTCGGCTGGCTCAAGGCCAACCAGAACGCCGACGGCAGCTGGGCGTACAACCCGGGCGGCCCCGGCGACGCCGACTCCACCGGCCTCGCCGTCAACGCGCTGTTCGCCGCCAAGACCGACCCGGCGGGCGTCGCCAAGGCCGGCAGGTCCGCCTTCGACGGGCTCGCCCTCTTCCAGCTCGGCTGCACCGCCCCCGCCGACCAGCGCGGCGCCTTCGCCTACCAGACCGACCCGGCCGGCGGCGCCCTCACCCCGAACGCCCTCGCCAGCGCCCAGGCCGCGCTCGCCGCGAGCGGCGGCCACCTGCCGGTCGCCGGCACGGTGCACGCCGACGCCGCGCCCAAGGCCCTGGCCTGCGCCGACGCCCCGGCCGCCCCGGCCGCCCAGGGCTCCTCGTCCTCCTCGGCCCCGGTTTCGCACGCGGAGTCCGGCGAGGCCGTCGGCGCCTACCTGACCGCCCAGCTCGCGGCCGGCGGCGACCACCTCACCCTCACCACCCCGGGCGCCGCCCCCACCCCCGACTACACCGCCACCGCCTGGGCCGCCCTCGCCCTCAGCCAGAGCGGCCACCCCCAGCAGGCCGCCGGCGCGGTCGACTGGCTCGGCAAGGAGGGCGCCACCTGGACCAAGGGCGGCACCGACGCCGGCGCCACCGCCACCCTCCTGCTGGTCGCCCAGGCCGCCCACCGCGACACCGCCGCCCTGACCGGCCAGCTCACCGCCCTCGGCCCGGCACCCAAGGCCACCGACGCCTCCGCCGCGGCGACGGCGACCGCCCCGGCGAAGAAGAAGGACGGCGGCATCGGCCAGTACTGGCTGATCGGCGTCGGCCTGCTCATCGGCGTCGGCGGCGGCCTCCTCCTCAGCCTCCAGCGCAAGCGCAACACCCACCTCTGATGCGTCCCGCCTCCCACGCCGCTCCCGGCGGGCCGGGCCCCGGCCTGCCGGGTGACGGCGCCCGCGCCCGCGCCCGCCGCCGCACCGCGCCCGCCGCGCTGCTCCTCCCCCTCCTCGGGGCGGTGCTGCTGCTCGCCTCCGCCGCTCCGGCGCAGGCCGCCGGGTACCGGTACTGGTCGTTCTGGCGCGGCGCCGAGGGCGGCAGCTGGACGTACCAGCAGCAGGGGCCCTCCGTCGCGGTGCCGCCGGACGGGGCCGTGGACGGGTGGCGGTTCGCGCTGAGCCCGGACGGCGGGCAGGACGCCGCGAAGCCCCGGACGGCCGGGAGCTTCGCCGACATCTGCGCGGACACGCCCGCGCAGGAGGGCCGCAAGCGGGTGGCCGTCGTGCTGGACTTCGGCACCGCCGAGGACGCCGGCTCCGCCGCCGGCTCGTCCGCTTCCGGCTCGTCCACCTCCGGTTCGTCCGCCGTCGGTTCGTCCGCCGCCTCGGTGCCCGAGCAGCGCACGGCCTGCGCCGCCGTCGCGCCCCGCGCCACCTCGGCCGAGGTGCTGGCCACCGTCGCCCCGCCGCTGCGCTACGACACCAACGGGCTGCTGTGTGCCATCGCCGGGTACCCGAAGGCGGGCTGCGGCGACCAGGTCGGCGCGGCCGGCGCCGCCCAGCCGGCCGCCGGATCCGCCGACCAGAGCACCGGCAGCGGCCCGGACGTCGGCCTGATCGCCGGTGGCGCGCTGGTGGCCGTCCTCGCCGGCGGCGCCGTCTGGCAGGCGCGCCGCCGCCGTCACCCCTAACGTCCCCCACCCAGGAATCACCGTGAGCAGCACCGCCGTCCGTACCACCCGGCCGCCCACCGGCCCCCGTCAACTGCACCCCGGGGCCTGGTGGTTGTGGGCGCTGGGGCTGGGCGCGGCGGCCACCCGCACCACCAACCCGGCGATCCTGCTGCTGCTCGTCGCCGTCGCCGGGTACGTGGTCGCGGCCCGGCGCGGCGATGCGCCGTGGTCGCGCTCGTACGGGGCGTTCCTGCGGCTGGGCCTGCTGGTGCTCGGCATCCGGCTGGTCTTCGCGGTGTTCCTCGGTTCACCGATCCCGGGCACCCATGTGCTGTTCACGCTGCCCGAACTCCCGCTGCCCGTCTGGGCGCAGGGCGTGCGGATGGGCGGCCGGGTCACCGTCGAGGGGCTGCTCGCGGCGCTGTACGACGGGCTGCGGCTGGCCACCCTGCTGATCTGCGTCGGCGCCGCCAACTCGCTGGCCAGCCCGGCCCGGCTGCTGCGCGCCCTGCCCGGCGCGCTCTACGAGGCGGGCGTCGCCGTCGTGGTGGCGATGACCTTCGCGCCGAACCTGATCGCGGACGTCCGCCGGCTGCGTGCCGCGCGGCGTCTGCGGGGCCGCTCCGACAAGGGCGTCGCGGCCGTGCTGAGCGTCGGACTCCCGGTGCTGGAGGGCGCGTTGGAGCGGTCCATCGCACTGGCCGCCGCCATGGACACCCGGGGGTTCGGCCGCACCGCCGACGTCCCGCGCCGGCTCGCCCGGGCGACGGCCGCGCTCACCCTGGCCGGACTGCTCGGGATCTGCCTGGCCGCGTACGGGCTGCTGACGGCCGGCGGCGCGGGCTGGGCGCTGCCCGTCCTGCTGCTCGGCCTGGCCGCCGCCTTCGCCGGCCTGCTGCTCGGCGGCCGACGGTCTGTCAGAAGCCGCTACCGGCCCGACCCTTGGGCCGTCCCCGAGTGGCTGACGGCCGGTTCCGGGGTGGCCGTGGCGGCCCTCACCACCTACCTGGCCGCGCGGGACCCGGCCGCCTTCGCCCCCACCGTCGTCCCGCCGACCGTCCCCGCGCTGCCACTGGCCGCCGTGCTGACCGTGCTGCTCGGCCTGGTACCGGCGTTCGCCGCCCCGACCCCGCCCCGGAGGGCATCGTGATCACCTTCGAGCAGGTCTCCGTCCGGTACGCGGACTCGGCCACACCCGCCCTGAACGGCGTCGACCTGACCGTCCCCGAGGGCGAACTCTGCCTGCTGGTGGGCCCGTCCGGCTCCGGCAAGTCCACCCTGCTGGGGACGGTCAGCGGCCTGGTGCCGCACTTCACCGGCGGGGTGCTGCACGGCCGGGTCACCGTCGGCGGCCGGGACACCCGCGAGCACCGTCCGCGCGAACTCGCCGACCTCGTCGGCACGGTGGGGCAGGACCCGCTGGCGCACTTCGTCACCGACACCGTGGAGGACGAACTCGCCTACGGCATGGAGTCCCTGGGCCTGCCGGGCGACGTGATGCGCCGCCGGGTCGAGGAGACCCTCGACCTGCTCGGCCTCGCCGACCTGCGCGACCGCGCGCTGAACTCCCTCTCCGGCGGCCAGCAGCAGCGCGTCGCGATCGGCTCGGTGCTCACCGTGCACCCGCGCGTGCTGGTCCTGGACGAGCCCACCTCGGCGCTCGACCCGGGCGCGGCCGAGGAGGTGCTGTCCGTCCTCCAGCGGCTGGTGCACGACCTCGGCACCACCGTACTGATGGCCGAGCACCGGCTGGAGCGGGTCGTCCAGTACGCCGACCAGGTGCTGCTGCTCACCCCCGACGCCCCGCCCGTCCTCGGCGAGCCCGCCGAGGTGATGGCGCACTCCCCGGTGCACCCGCCGGTGGTCGGCCTCGGCCGGCTCGCGGGCTGGCGGCCGCTGCCGCTCTCGGTCCGCGACGCGCGCCGCAAGGCCGCGCCGCTGCGCGCCCGGCTGGACGGCCGGACGCCCGCTCCCGCCGACCTCCGCGCCACTGCCGCCCCCCTCGCCGTCACCGACCGCCTCGCCGTCCGGCGCGGCCCCGTCCCGGCCCTGCGCGGCGTGGACCTCTCCCTCCATCCCGGCGAGATCACCGCCCTGATGGGCCGCAACGGCGCCGGCAAGTCCACCCTGCTGGGCAGCCTGGTCGGCCTGCACGCCCCCTCCTCCGGCAGCGTCAGGGTCGGCGGCCGCACCCCGCACCGCACCCGCCCCGCCGAACTGATCCGCGAGGTCGGCCTCGTCCCGCAGGACCCGCGCGACCTGCTGTACGGCGAATCGGTCGCCGCCGAGTGCGCCGCGGCCGACACCGACGCCGGAGCCGCCGCCGGCACCTGCCGCGCCCTGGTCGAGCGCCTGCTGCCCGGAATCGACGACGACACCCACCCTCGCGACCTCTCCGAGGGCCAGCGGCTCACCCTCGCCCTCGCCGTCGTGCTCACCGCCCGGCCCCCGCTGCTGCTCCTCGACGAGCCGACCCGCGGCCTCGACTACGCCGCCAAGGCCCGGCTGGTGGAGATCCTGCGCGGCCTGGCCGCCGAAGGCCACGCCGTGCTCCTCGCCACCCACGACGTCGAACTGGCCGCCGAACTCGCCCACCGCACGGTGATCCTCGCCGAGGGCGAGATCGTCGCGGACGGCCCGACGGCGGAGGTCGTGGTCTCCTCCCCCGCCTTCGCCCCGCAGGTCGCCAAGGTGCTCGCCCCCGGGCCGTGGCTCACCGTCCGGCAGGTCGCGGAGGCGCTGGACGCATGAGCACTCGTCCCGTCCCGCTGGGACGCCGGTCCGTCGCGGCGCTGCTGTCCGTCTCCTTCGTCGGCGTCGCCGCCTTCGGCTGGCCGCTGCTCGCCTCCACCAAGTCGGCGCTGGTCGGCCACTCCACCGACGCGCCGTGGCTGTTCGCCCTGCTGCTCCCCCTCCTCCTCGCCGTCGTCATCGCCCAGATCTCCGAGGGCCGCTCGGCGGGCGGCGGCGCCCCCGGCCTGGACGCCAAGTCCGTGGCCCTGCTGGGCGTCCTGGCCGCCGCCGGCGCCGCCCTCCGCCCCCTCGGCGCGGGCACGGCGGGGCTGGAGCCGATGTTCTTCCTGATGGTGCTGTCCGGGCGGGTGCTCGGCCCGGGCTTCGGCTTCGTCCTCGGCTCGCTGTCGATGTTCGCCTCCGCGCTGCTCACCGGCGGGGTCGGGCCGTGGCTGCCGTTCCAGATGCTGGCGATGGGCTGGGTCTGCCTGGGTGCGGGCCTGCTCCCGGGGGCCTCCTCGCTGCGCGGCCGCCGCGAACTCGTGGTGCTGGCGTCCTATGGCGCCATCGCGTCCCTGCTGTACGGCACGATCATGAACCTCCAGGGCTGGCCGTACATCGGCGGCCTGGCCGGCTCCATCTCCTTCGTCCCCGGCGACCCGCTGCCCGCCAACCTGGTCCGCTTCGCCGCCTACTGCCTGACCACGTCGCTGGGCTGGGACCTGCCGCGTGCCGCACTCACCGTGGTGCTCTGCCTCACCCTCGGCACCCCCGTCCTGCGCGCCCTGCGCCGCACCACCCGCCGCGCCGCCTTCGACGCCCCGGTCACCTTCCGCCCGCCGGAGCGCTAAGCCCGGCACGCCCGGCACGCCCCGCACACCTGCCCGGGCCCGGCCACGGGCCGCCCGCACATCCCGCCCCGGCCGGGGCACTCGTGCCGGCGGGGCCCTGTACCTCCCGCCGCTTCGGGGACAGCGGGCACCCTCGCCAACCGCCCCGCCAGGACCGCCCCCACGCTGTGGGTGACCTTCTCCGGCAGCGGCGCCGCCAGGATGCCCAGCAAGGCGCTCCGGGACCAGCCCTGTGCCAGCAGCCGCTCCACCCTCGCGGCCTGATCACCAAGCGGCTTCCCCGCCAGGGCCATCTTCGGCTCCCGGCACCCGAGTTCGAGCAGCAGCGCCATGCCCGCCGTCAACTTCTCCGGGGGACGGACGGAAGGTTCTTCCACGCCCTTGGTTTCCCGTTCCTTGGAAGGGCTTCCCGCCTTCCCGACGCCTGGCTTACCTGGAGCTGGACAACCGGCGGCCGGGGGCACGGGAAGCGGCGGCACCGCGTGCACCGCCTTGCCCGTCGTCACCGGCACCTCGTGCACCGAGACGACCGTCCGCACCTGCCCGGTCAGCGGGTCCCGCTGGGTGCGCCGGACGTAGTGCCCGGCCGCCTCCAACTCCCTGAGCGCCCGCGCCACGCTCGTCCGACCCTCCACGCTCTTGGCGGCCAGCGTGCGGACGTCTTCGCGCGCCCCGTCCGGCAGACTGAGCAGGTAGCTGAGGAGCCCCCGCGCGGCCCACGACAGCGAGTGCTTGCGGACGACATGCCCGTTGTCCAGGATCGTGTACCCGGGAGCATGCTGAGGGATACGATGAATCTGCATCTGGAGTTGCTTTCTCCTGGTGCCAAACCCCGGGGTGTTGGAGCACCGCCGGGGTTACTTGTGCCCACGCACCGGGCGCTTCTCCGAGCACCCGACACCACAATCTTCACCGCAACGCCGTAACACCTCGTCAAACCCCCACCCACATCACCCTTTCGTGCGGCGCGAGCGCACGCCCCCCAGCGCCCCCACCAAGCACACAAGCCCCGGGCACACAGGGGCTCTTCCCCTGGTGACGCCTACGCCTTCCTCGCCTTGCGCCGCCTGCCGTACGGCCGTTCCCGGCCCCCGGCCGACATCTCCGCGTCGAACCGGACCTTGCTCATCACCACTCGCGGCTCGGGTACGAGCACGGTCACGGCCGACCGCCAGGGAACGGCCGAAGCCCAACCGATCAGGGGCATCGTCTCGTCGTAATGCGGAGCGAACCGAGCGACGGAGACGGCGGGCATCCGGTAGTCCAGGCTACGGACGTGCTCCACGAAGGCCCCGGGGAGCGCCACGTGGTGCGTCTCCAGGTAGTGCGGGAAGTCCAGACGCCACAACCACACACCGTCGGTCATCGGGGAGGAGCATCCCGAGGAATGCCGGTGCACGCTGCCGGTGATGACGTCGCGGCCGCCCTCCATGACGTCGATGAGGACATGGCCCGCGTCCAGGTAGGCCACCAGGTCCGCCTCATCCGGCTCCCCCACCGGCCGGACGGCGTCGAGTATCGACCCGTTCGGTGAGCCGGAGCGTTCGTCCAACTCGTCGTAGAAGCCCAGCAGTCCCAACACGGTCTCTCCTTTGCCGCACGGTCCGTCCCACAGACAATGATCCTGGCCGCGCCGCCGGGGCGGCGGCGCGGCCAGAAGACCAGTGGGGCCGTCTCCCCTCACCCGACCACGCGATCCGGCTCGTCCAGCCACACCCGGTGCTCGCCCGCGACGGTGACGGTCAGGCCGAACCGGTCGAGGCCCGGCTCGCCCTGGCGCTGCCACCAGGCATGGGCGGCGGTCACCTCGTCCCACAGGTCGCGGGGGCCGGACTGCGAGACGGCGTGCTTCCCGTCCCGGTCGGCGACGCGGCAGTGGGCGTACGAGACGCCGTCCCACACCTCGAACCGCCCCGTACCGAAACGGTCGTAGCCCGCCCACACCTCCCGCCGGAACAGGCCCGGCAGCCGCAGCCCGATCGCGAAGGCGGCGTCGGTGCACTCGGCCACGGCGGCGGGGTCGAGGGCGGACGGGCTGTGCCGGATGTCCTCGATCTCGAACTCGCCGCTCCCGGGGCGCTGGTCCCGCACCCACATGAACGCCACATCCTCGACGAACGGCCCGCTCGCGGACCGGCCGTCGTCGGCGACGGTGAGCCTCAGCAACCCCCCGTTGCAGAACGCCGTGCCGTACGGGACGACGATCACGCCGCCGGGCACCGTCTGCTCGATCAGCGCCCCGGGGACGCGTTGCACGGCCGCGGTGACATGGATCCGGTCGTACGGCGCGCCCGCCGGATGGCCGAGCATGCCGTCGCCGACAACGGCCGTGACCGGCAGGCCGTTCGCCGCCAGGCGCCGCCGCGCGGCACCGGCCAGTTCGGGATCCAGCTCCACGGTCGTGACGTTCTCCACCCCGAGCCGGCGCGCCAGCAACGCGGCCGTCCACCCCGCACCGGTGCCGATGTCCAGCACCCGCATGCCGTCGGCGACCTGGAGGTGCCAGAGCATCCGGGCCACGACGGTGGGCATCGAACTGGACGAGGCCGGCGTGCGGCCGTCCTCGTCCAGCCGGGTCACGAGCGGGACGTCCGAGGCGACCAACTCGCCCCACTCGCCCGGCCGTTCCGCCCGGTCGAGCCACTCACCCCCGTGGTGGACCCGGTCCGGAACGAACAGGCGTCGGGGCACCGCCCGGAACACCGGTTCCCAGTCGACCGACAGCGCCCCGGACTCCCGGAGCGCGTCGGTGAGCGCGTTCCACTTCACGCGATCATCCCCTTCGTGGAGGAACTCGGTCGGTGCGAGTCGAGTACAGCCCAACTCGCCCTCACCGGAAAGCCATTGCCTGTGGTCCCGGGGTTGTCCCGCCCGCACCGGCGGTAGGCTCGCGGTCACTGTCGATGATGGGATTGACCCCGTGGACGACCCGATCCGGCACCCCCTCGCCTACGCGCGCGAACTGCGTCACTGGTCGCAGGGCGACCTCGTCGCGGAGCTGAACAAGGCCGCCCGGCGTCACGGGCTCCGCTCCGGCGCCGACAAGGCGGCCGTCAGCCGGTGGGAGCACTGGCGCAAGACGCCGAACACCGACTCCCAGCTCCTCATCGCCGAGGCCTTCGACGTCCCGCTGTCGGAGTTGGAGGCGTACGGCTGGCCGTACTGGCTGCCCGGGCGGGACGAGCCGCTGCCCCTGGGCGCCGCCCACACCGTCCG
Organism: Kitasatospora sp. NPDC056800; assembly: GCF_042789775.1. Lineage (NCBI taxonomy): Bacteria > Bacillati > Actinomycetota > Actinomycetes > Kitasatosporales > Streptomycetaceae > Kitasatospora > Kitasatospora sp. NPDC056800. Next base: position 56,441 of record NZ_JBHUAL010000020.1, read on the forward strand.
AGCACTCCACGACGCCCAGAGAGCCGCCATGGACCGCCGCAGCTTCATGACCTTCAGCGCGATCTCGCTGGGCGGCCTGGCCGCCCAGTGGGCCACGACCGAGCCCGGGCGCCTCGCCTCGGCCCTGGACGGCAAGCATGTGGACGGCGAACTCGTGGACTGGCTGGAGGACACCAGCCGGAAGCTGACGGCCCTGCCCACCGAGCAGCGCCAGCACACCGTCCGCCTGATGGACGCCCACCTGGCCACCGTCACGGAGCTGATCGAGGAGGGCCGCTACGGCGAGGCGACCGGTCGACGCCTCCACCGGCTGGCCGCCTCGCTCGCCACCACCTGCGGCTGGTACCGCTTCGACCAGGGCCGGCACTGGGCGGCCGGAAAGCTGTGGGAGGCCGCGCTGCAGTCCGCGAACGCCGCGGGCGACCGCGACCACGGCGCCGGGGTGCTGTCCGACTTCGCCTACCAGGCCACCTGGCTCGGCGAGGCGGGGGTCTCCGTCGGCCAGCTCGGGCACGCCCTGTCCGGCGTCTCGCACCCCACCGCCCGCTCGCTGCTCCTCCTCCGCCGCGCCAGGGCCCACGCGGCGCTCGGCGACCGCGCGGCCTGCTACCGGGACCTGTCCGACGCCGAGTCCGCCCTCGCCGTAGGCGCCGCCGACCCCGCACCCGGGTGGTGCGCGTGGATGGGCCCCGCCGACCTGGCCGTGGACTCCGGCCAGTGCCTCCTGGACCTCGGCCGGCCGGACGAGGCACGGGCCCGGATCGCGGAGGGGATGGCGCTGCTGCCCCGCGCCAGGGACAAGACGCGCGGCGTCTTCCTGACGTACCAGGCCCGGGGCTACCTGGAGGCCAAGGAGGTCGAGCAGGCCGTGTCCGTCACCGGTGAGTCGCTCGACCTGGCCACCCGGATCGGCGCGCCCCGCTGCGTCGCCCTGGTCCGCGAGCTCGCACCGGCCTTCGAGCCGTACCGCCGGGTCGACGGCGTCCCGGAGTTCCTGGAGCGCCTGCGGGCCTGCTGACCACTGGCCCGTTCCTTCGTCCCCGCACGCCCTGGCGCCGATCCGTCCGATCAAGCGATCATGGTCTTGACGTTCTGTCATATCCCCATGCTGAGAAGGTGTCCACGATGCTGGTCGACTGGCCCACCGAAACGTTCGTCCTACGCCTCCACCGCATTCCCGGCCTGGTGGCCGGAGCCGCGCCGGGAAGCCCCGAGGGCACCCCCGTGGTACTCGGGCCCGAGACCGGTGGCGACGGCGAGCAGTGGGTGGCCGAGCGGTTCCGGGTGCTCAACCACCGGATCCGCCACGTGGCCACCGGCCTCTACCTGACCGCCGAGGAATCGAGCCGGGGCGCCAAGGTCACCCTGCGGCCCAAGTTCTCCGACACCGGCAGCGACTCCTCGTACTGGCGGCAGGCCTGGCGGGCCTTCGTCCAGCGCGACATCGGCCGGCTGATGGCCCTCCACGACTCCTCCAACTGCCTCCTCGGCCTGGCCGAACCGGCGGCCGAACGGCCGGGCGGGCCCCTGATCCTGGAGAAGGGCGCCGGGGCCCAGGACCTGAACTGCACCGCCTGGGCGCCCGCGCCCCTCCCGGCACCGGAGCCCGCCCCCGCCCCGGCGCCGAAGGCCACCGACCTGCCGGTGGGGACGGGACGGGTCCGGGTGCCGGCCCGCCGCTTCGAGAAGCGCGTGCGGACCATCGAGCAGATCTACGACGAGACCAGCTTCCGGGAGGTCCCCGGCGAGCTCCTCACCCCGGGCACCCGCATCGGGGCCTTCGACTTCGACCAGTACTCCCAGGGCGACTGGTACCAGGAGGGGCGGGAGGGAAGTCTCGTGACCTTCACCGACAGCTACGACACGGCGGGCGCCGTGCGCAGGGCCTTCCACCGGCTGCCGGGGGAACCCGCCCGCTACGTGAACTCCGACGAGGTCGACGTCCACTACGTCCCGCCGAAGCTCGTCGCGCGCACCAACTTCCCGGCCGCGCTCTTCGACGACTACAGCGGCTCCCTCGTCCGGACGCCGTACCGGCTGCCCAACGGGCACGGCTTCTACAACCGGCCCCAACGCCGCGAGGGCCTCTACTTCCCCAAGCGCGACGGCGCCGGCACCGTCGTGCAGTGGAACAAGACCTGGATCGCGGACCGGGACACCTCGTCCAAGGTCTTCCTCTGCTTCGACGGCCGCTACTTCATCGACCAGATGGACATCACCTGGGCCGACGACGAGAAGAGCTGACCCCGGACCCAAGACCCAGGAGGCGTGTTGAGCGAGATCATCCTCATGTCCGACCCGAAGGTCGCCGCGGTCCCCGTCCAAGACTGCGGCGAGCGGCTGTCGGACGTACGGCTGTCGGACGTACGGAGCGGCGGCGGGCTGCCCGTCGACGGGCGCAAGCAGGACGGCACCGGGGCCTTCGCGCAGCTGCGGGCCGGCGTGCTCGACCGGCTGCTCGACGCGCAGGAGGCCCTGCCGGACGGCCTGCGGCTGCTGTTCGTCGAGGGCTACCGGCCGCCGGCCCTCCAGAGCCGCTACTTCGACGAGTACGCCGCCGAGTTGCGGGCCGCGAACCCCGACTGGCCGGACGACCGGATCAGGTCGTCGGCCAGCCGCTACGTCTCCCCGCCGGAGATCGCACCGCACAGTGCCGGGGCCGCCGTCGACCTCACCCTGGTCGACAGCGACGGCCGTGAACTCGACCTCGGCACCAGGGTCAACGCCAACCCGGAGGAGAGCGCCGGGGCCTGCTACACCCACGCCGACAACATCGGTGCCCAGGCCCGCGCCAACCGGCGACTGCTCGGCATCGTCCTGACCGGCGCCGGGCTCGTCAACTACCCCACCGAGTGGTGGCACTGGTCGTACGGGGACCGCTACTGGGCACTGGCCACCGGTGCGCCGTCGGCGCTCTACGGACCGGCGCACCGGTAGCCGACACTGCGCACAGCCGACACGACACGCGGCCCGCTGCCTGCTGTCGGCCGCGCCCGCGGCCCCGGGTCAGGATGGCGTCGACACCGACGCCGTCCTGACCCGAGGAGCAGAGCGATGACCGAGCAGAACCCCGAGCACGCACCCCCCGCCGTCTCCGTCGCGATCGTCGTCGAGGACGGCCGGGTGCTGATGGTGCGGCGGCGGGTCGCCGAGGGCGAACTGTCCTGGCAGTTCCCGGCCGGGGAGGTCGAGCCGGGCGAGTCCGCCGGGGCGGCGGCCGTGCGCGAGACCGCCGAGGAGACCGGCCTGCGCGTCGCCGCCGCCCGGCTGCTCGGCGAGCGGGAGCATCCGCAGAACGGGCGGCGGATGGCGTACACGGCCTGCGAGGTGGTCGGCGGCACCGCCACCGTGGTGGACTTCGACGAGCTGGACCGGGTGGTGTGGGCGTCCCGCGCCGAGCTGGCCGAGTACGTGCCGTTCCCGCTGTTCCCGCCGGTGCGGGAGTACCTCGACGGCGCGCTCGCCGAGTAGGGGCACGCGGTCTCCGGAACTCCTCCCCGCCGGAAGGACGTTCGGACGGGAGACCCCTCTCCCCCGCCCCGGAAGGAAACGCGTGACACCCGCGCACGGAGCCCCGTCCGACCACCCCGCACCGCGAGCACGCCGGTCGGGGCGGGAACCCGTCACCGACGAGATGGTCGCCCGGCTCCGGGTCCAGGCCCGCACCGACCCCGCCTCGGGCCTGCCCGCGCTGGCCGAGGCACTGCGGGGCCGGGCCTACGGCCGGCCCGAGCCCCGGCCCGAGGACGCCGTCCCGCTCCTGGAGGAGTCCGCCGGCATCTACCGCGCCCTGGTCGCCGACGGTTGCACCGAGCACCTGGCCGCCGCCGCCCGCGCGCTGGCCTCCCTCGCCCTGCAACTCTCCCTGGCGCACGCCGACGGCCCCGCCCTCGCCGCCCGGCGGGAGGCGGCCGACCTGGCCCGGCGCGCCGAAGCGGACCAGCCGGTGGAAGGCCTCGGCCAGGCCGCCGTCCTGCACGCCGACCTCGCCCACGGCCTCGCCGAGGCAGGACGGTTCGACGAGGCCGTGGACGCCGCCCGCACGGTGGCCGACCGCTCCCGGGCGGTGACCGAGCCCGGCGGGAGCGACCTGGCGTGGCGGCTGCTCGACCTCACCGTGCTGCTCCGCCTCGCGGACCGCACCGAGGAGGCCGTGGCCGTCGAACACGAGGCCCTCGCCCGGCTGCGCGAGGGCCGCACGGATCCGGCCCGCAGCCCCGTACCGGCCCTGCGGACGGCCGGCGCCGCCCTGTGGTTCGCCGATCTGGGCCGCGCCGAACAGTCCCACCGGCTGCTCGCGGACGCCGCCCGCTCCTGCGAACTCCTGCCCGCCCGCGGCGACGCCGGCGACTTCGGCTTCAACGAGGGCCTGCGGAGCGCCCTGTTCGCCCGCTCCGGCGTACGGGACGAACAGGCCGCGGCCGACGCCCCGGACCCGCTCGCGCTCGGCGTCGACCCGGGCCGACCCCTCCAACCGGTGCTGGGCCTGAGCCTCCACCACTGGTCCTTCAGCCTGCGCGAGTCCTTCGAGGACGGACTGGCCACCCTCGCGCGGGCCGTCGAAGCCGTCATCGGCAGGCCCGAGCCCACCGACCACCTGCCCGACGAGGACGACCCGTCCGAGCACCCCGACGACCCCCTACCCCTGCCGGAGGACCGCGCCCTGCTCGCCGCCCTCGGCACCCTCACCCGGCGGCTCGACCTGCGCCGGGCGGTCCGCGGAGACCACCCCACCTACTACGCCCACCTCACGCTCCCCCGGCTACGGCGGAGCGTCCGGATCGAACGCCGCCTCCACGCGACCGGCCCCACCGACGACACCCACCGCCTCGTCCGGGCACTCACCGACCTCGCCATGGCCCAACTCGTCCACGGCGCCCACGCCGAAGCGACCGCCACCCTCCACGAGGCCCACACCCTCGCCGTCCGGCCGGAGGCCCCAGAAGGGCGCTAACCGCCGGCGGCGGCGAGCGTGTCGCCCACCCGGAGCAGGTGGGCGTACCGCCCGTCCCGGGCCAACAGTTCGGTGTGGGTGCCGCGTTCGACGATCCGTCCGCGGTCCAGGACGACGATCTCGTCGGCGGCCCGGATGGTCGACAGGCGGTGGGCGATGGTGATGGTCGTCCGGCCCGCGGACAAGGTGTCGAGGGCGTCCTGGACCGCGCGTTCGGTATGGGTGTCCAGGGCGCTCGTGGCCTCGTCGAGGATGAGGACCGGCGGGTTCCGCAGCATCGCCCGGGCGATGGCCAGCCGCTGCTTCTCGCCGCCGGAGAAGCGGTAGCCGCGCTCTCCGACGATGGTGTCGTAGCCCTCGGGCAGGCTGACGATGAGGTCGTGGATCTGGGCGGCCTTGGCGGCCGCCACGATCTCCTCGTCCGAGGCTCCGACCTTGGCGAAGCGCAGGTTGTCGGTGATGGTCGTGTGGAAGAGGTGGGTGTCCTGGGAGACGACACAGACCTGGTCGGCGAGGTCGGAGAAGCCGAAGTCCCGGACGTCGACCCCGTCGATCGTGACGCTGCCGGCGGTGACGTCGTAGAGCCGGGGCACGAGGTAGCCGAGCGTGGTCTTCCCCGCGCCGGTCGCGCCGACCACGGCGAGCCGGCCGCCGGGCGGCAGGTCGACGTCGATGCCGTGGAGGATCCGCTCGTCGCCGTAGGAGAAGTCGACGCCCTGGAAGCGGATGTGGCCGCGGACGGACGCCGCCGTGACGGGTCGCGGCGGTTCGGCGACCTCGACCGGCAGGTCGAGGTACTCGAAGACCCGCTCGAACAGGGCGAAGGAGCTCTGCAGGTTGATGCCGACCTGCAGGAGTGAGACGGTCGGTCCGAACAGGCCCTGCTGGAGGGTCGTGAAGGCCACCAGGGTGCCGACGGACAGCGCGGGCCGCCCCTGGTCGCCGGTGAGGCCGGCGCTCCAGTAGATGGCGATCGGCATGATCGCCATGATCACCTGCACGACGGACTGCCGCCACCGCCCCGACAGGGCTGACCTGACGGTCAGGTCCGCGAGCGTCCGGGACTGTCCGGCGAACTCGTTGTTCAGCGTCGCGGTGCGCCCCATCACCCGGCCGAGGAGGAAGCCGTTGACCGACAGCGACTCCTCCACGAGGGTTGCCATCGTGGCCAGTTGCTGCTGCCGTTCGAGGACGAGCGCCCGGCGCTCCTGCCCGACCTTGCGGCTGATCCAGACGCACAGCGGGAGGATCAGCAGGGACACCACCGTCAGCCGCCAGTCCAGCAGCAGCATGGCGACCAGGCTGGCCACCAGGGTGGTCACATTGCCGACGACGCCGGTGACGATGTTGGTGACACTCGACCCCATGCCGCCGATGTCGTTGGCGATCCGGGACTGCACCTCGCCGTTGCGGGTGCGCGTGAAGAAGGCCAGCGACATCCGCTGGAGGTGGGTGTAGACGGCGTTGCGGAGGTCGTCCATCACGGACTGGCTGACCGTCAGTGACAGGTACGACTGCAGGACCCCGACCGCGGTGGAGAGCAGGACCAGGCCGAGCATCGCGGCCGCCAGGGCGGTGAGCAGGCCCGTCCTGCCCTGCGGCAGCGCCGTGTCGAGGATCTGCCGCAGGAGGAAGGGCGGCGCGAGGGCCACCAGGGAGGAGCCCAGGATCAGGGTGCAGACCAGCAGCATCCGGCCGCGGTAGGGCCGGAAGAGTCGGGCCACCCGCCGCAGCGACACGTCGGGGACGGGCGCCTCGGGGGTCTCGTTCGCGTCCAACGGGGGTGATCTCCTCGGTGCCGTCACAGGGCTCTTCCGGCGAGCCCGGGCTGTGGTGACGTGTCCCGTCCGGGGCCGGAGCCGGACGGGACGGACGTCGGACGTTCCGCCGCCCCCAGGGGGTGGCGGTCGGGGCCTGCGCTCGGCCCGTCGCTCAGGCCGACTTTCAGACCCGCGTTCGGGCCTGCGTTCGGGCCTGCGCTCAGGCCAGCGCTCAGGCCAGCGTGAGGAAGCCTTCCCTCAGCAGGGTCCGGACCAGGACCAGGCGGCCGGGCAGGTCGAGGTTCCCGCGGACGTCGTCCGCGGTCAGACCGCCGCCGGCGTGCTCGGCGACGTACCGGACCTCGTCCGCCACGTACGCGGGGAACTGGACGGTCTTGTTGTTGAAGTCCAGGCACACCTGGCCCTCGGCCACCGTCAGGTTCCACTGCGTCCCCGGACGGCGGGACACCCGGGTACCGGCGTCGACCTCGGCCGCCTGCTCCAGGTCCAGGAGGTGGTGGCGCAGCTGCGGGAGGCTGAGGGAGGCGGCGCGCTTGAGCGAGTTGTCGACCATGGCCTTGGCGGACAGCCGCTCGTGCAGCACGTCCACCAGTTCGGCGAAACGCTTCTCCGCCTGCTGTGGCAGCTCGTCGCCCGCGGCGAAGGCGAGCGGGAGCCCCTCGCGGAAGCGGACGTCGTCCTCGAAGACCTGGCGGACCGCATCGGCCATCATCTCGGACCAGATGACCGGGTGGACGCCGATCGTCACGTGGGCCGAAGCGGTCTCGTTGGAGGTGGCCGAGTGGATGGTGCCGCGCGGCAGGTAGAGGAGGTCGCCCGGGCGCAGCTCGAGTTCCTCCACCGGCCCGTCGGGCAGGGTCCCGGAGCGGTCGAAGGGCTGGGTGCGCAGCGGCAGCGGGTAAGGGGCCCCGTGCAGCTTCCAGCTCTTGGTTCCGTGCACCTGGGCGATGAAGACGTCGTGGGTGTCGTAGTGGGGTGTGAACCCCTGGTTGCCGGCGGGCGTGAGGTAGAGGTTCGCCTGGAACCGGCAGTTCGTCTCGACGCCCAGCCGCGCGGTCAGCCGCGCCAGCGGCTCCCAGCGGCCTTCGAGGGCGTTGAGCACGATCGTCGAACCGTTGCGGTACCGCTCGTAGAGCGCCTCCAGGGAGTTCGCGATCCCGTTCCAGCCGAAGCTCACGCCCAGCGTGGAGACCGGCGTCTCCTTGCCGTCGATCACCAGCCGGATGCCCTCGAGGGTCGCCCTGGACGTGGACAGGATGCTGTCCACCTCGTCGAGGGTCGGCAGCTGCGTGTAGTGCGTCGGATCGTCCCGCCGGATGAACAGCGGTTTCTTCTCCCAGTAGTCCCGCAGGAATTCCTCGACGGGCACGGGGTGGATCAGATCGGAGAGATCAGAAAAAGGCTGCGCGCCGGGCGCAGCCTTTCCCTGATCCGCAAGAGTCGTCATCGGGCGAGTCACCTCACGGATTTTCGAACTACGGTCGGACCGGCCGGACCTGGATCAGTCGCGGTCGTCGTGCTCGCCCCACGGGTGCGAGTCCCACGTACCCATGTCGTTGTAGTCGTCGTCGTCGTTGGCGCCCCGGTCCGGGTCGTGCAGGGCGATGTTGGCGGCGATCGGACGAACGACGGTGATGTCCGCCGGGTTCAGCGATGTCGACATCGGTAACCCTCCTTCTGTTGGTAGGAATTACGTGCGGTGAACGTCCGGCGCGGGCGGTCCGGGATGCATGCACGCATGCCACGGAAATGCACGGGGTGATTCCCCCCGCACATGACCCGTCCTCTGGAGAAACGGTTCAGAGCCCGGATTCTCCGCCTGCCGACCGTTCGCTCGAAGTCTTTCGCAGCGGTGGTGGTGTGGCCAGGAGGTCTGTCCGGCAGACTCGGCGGCAGACTTCCACCGAAAGGTGCCGGTCCGCCGGTCTGCCGGTCCCCAAGTCCTGGCCGGGTCCCCGGGTCCGAAGCGGCGCCGGGGACCGGGGACCGGCGTCTGGAGCCCGGGGGCCGGCGCCGGGTCAGACGTCCCTGCGGTCGATCACCACCGCCGCCACCGAGAGCAGGACGAGCGGGGTGATCACGAGGACGGCCCAGGCCCCCGGGGTGGAGGGGCCGTGACGCTCCACGTGACCGACGGTGAGGTGGCGGACCGCGCTGTCCATCAGGGACTGGTGGACGCGCAGGAGCCAGCCGCGGTCACCCTGCAGGAAGACCGGCGCCAGGAAGAGGAATCCGAAGCACGCGGTGACGGCGCCCGCACCGTGCCGGAGCAGGGCGGCCAGGGCCAGTCCGACCAGGGTGACCCCGGCGAGGTGCAGCGAGCTCGCGAGGATCGCGCGCAGGGCGCCCGGTGAACCGAGGGAGAGGCCGAAGTGCTTCTCCGCGAACATGGCCTGGCTGACGGTGAACGTCGTCAGGGAGGCGGCGAGGCCGACCCCCGCCGCGAGGGCGCCGACCGTCGCGGCCTTGGCCGCGAGTACGGCGCGGCGGGCCGGGGCGGCGGTGAAGGTCGTCCGGATCAGTCCGCTGGAGTACTCCCGGCCCATGGTGAGGGCGCCGACCGCCGTCAGGGCGAGTTGGAGCAGGGCAAAGCCGCTGAAGGAGGCGGCCAGCGGGTCGAAGGCGGCGCGCTCGGCCGGCTCCCAGCCGTCCCACTTGCCCACCGTGGAGTTGTTGTACAGCAGTGCGCTCCCGATGGAGCCCAGCAGCCCGAGGGCGACGATCAGCCAGGTCGACCGGGCCCCGCTCAGCTTGATCCATTCGGCGGCGAGCAGGTCGACGGCGCGCTTCCAGCGGCTGTCACGGGTGGCGATCGGGCCTTCGGCGAGCGGGCCGGTGGCGGCGAGCGGGCCTGCGGCGGGCTCGCGGACCGCCGGACTGTCAGTGGTCATGGTCTCAGTTGTCCTGTTCTGCGCCGGCGGCCGGGTGACTGGTGTGCTCGGCCTCGGCCGAGGCGAGGTCCATGAAGGCCTCCTCCAAGCTGGCCGAGCGCGGGGTGAGTTCGTGGATCGCGATCTGCCGGGCGAGGGCGAGGTCCCCGATCCGGGGGGCGGGCAGTCCGAGCACCTCTATCGCCCCGTCCGCGAGGACACGGGTGCGGGCGCCGGCCGCGGCGAGGGCCGCTTCGAGGTCCGCGCCCTGCGGCGTCCGGACGGTGACGGAACTCCCGCTGGAGCCCTGCCTGATGAAGTCCGCCATCCCGGTGTCGGCGATCAGGCGGCCCCGGCCGATGACGATCAGGTGGTCGGCGGTGTTCTCCATCTCGCTCATCACGTGACTGGAGACGAGAACGGTCCGCCCGTCGGCGGCGAGCCGGCGGAACAGCATCCTGATCCAACGGATGCCTTCTGGGTCCAGGCCGTTGACGGGCTCGTCGAAGATGAGCACGGGCGGGTCACCAAGCAGGGCGGCGGCGATGCCGAGGCGCTGCTTCATGCCCAGGGAGTAGCCGGCCGTCCGTTTGCGGGCGGCCGAGGCCAGCCCGACCTCTTCGAGGACCGCGTGCACCCGCGCGCGGCCGATGCCGTTGCTGCGGGCGAGCGCCGCCAGGTGGTGGTAGCCGCTCAGGGCCCCGGGGACGGCACCGGCGTCGAGCAGCGCACCGACCCGGTGGAGCGGGCGGCGCAGCTCCCGGTAGGGGCGGCCGTCGATGACCGCCGATCCGGCGGTGGGCGTGTCGAGGCCGAGGACCAGCCGCAGCGTGGTCGACTTTCCGGCTCCGTTCGGGCCCAGGAACCCGGTCACCCGGCCGGGTTTCACCTCGACCGAGAGTCCGTCGAGCGCGACGGAATTCCCGTAACGCTTCGTCAGGTTTGTTGTGGTTATCATTCGTTGCCCCGTTGCGGATCGTCACTTCCTGTACACGGAGCAGCCTGCCGGAACTTCACCGGCGGAACATCGAACCTGAGAAGGACTGTCGGCGGCCCCACGACGGCGAACGTGCCCGTTCACGGCCGCCACCGTGAGTTCGTAAGCTAGCTTTAGATCCGAACGAATGCTCGATCACTCGACGGGGGGCCGCCGGGGGTGCGGGGCCGACCTGGAGGAAGTCGGCCAGGTGTGACATGTATCGATCACGGGGGATTCTTGATGTCCAGTGAGACTGGGGCACTCATCCGGCATTGGCGCCTACGCGCCGGACTCACCCAGGAGGACCTGGCGACCCGGTCCGACCTGAGCATACGAACCATCAGGGACATCGAGACGGGCCGCAGTCGGCAGCCCTACCGCAGGTCGCTGGAGCAGCTCGCGGCAGCCCTGGGGCTGGACGCCACGACGGTCGTCGCCCTGACCCGCCGGCGACCGGGGCACGACCTGCCGCCGGACCTGCCCGGCCACCCCCGGCCCCAGACCCCGGTCCCGGCCCCGCAGGCTCCGTCGCACCCGACCGCCCTGCCGCACTTGGCCGCCGCGACCGGACCAGAGCCCGCGTACCCCGCGACCGCCCTGCCGCGACCCGCTCAACTCCCCCCGGACATCGCTCACTTCACCGGCCGCCAGGAAGCGCTTCGACAGTGCGACGACGAACTCCTGCTGTCGCCACGGCAGCGGATGGGCCGGGGCAAGGTCGTCCAGCTGTTCGGCGCCGCGGGTGCCGGGAAGTCCGCGCTCGCGGTGCACTGGGCCCACCGGGTGGCCGACCGGTTCCCGGACGGCCAGCTCTACGTGGACCTGCACGGGCGCGACGCGAGCGAACCGCTGCGGCCCGCCACCGTCCTGCGGAGCTTCCTGCGCGCACTCGGCATCCAGCAGTCCGCCCTGCCCGAGTCCGGCGCCGAACTGGCGGCGCTGTACCGGTCGACCGTGGCCGGCAAGAGCCTCCTCATCCTCCTCGACAACGCCCGGTCCGCCGAACAGGTACGCCCCCTCCTGCCGAACTCGCCGTCCTGCGCGGTCGTGGTGACCGCCCGGGCCCACCTGACCGGACTCACGGTCAAGGACGGCGCCCGCCCGGTCGGACTCGGCCGGCTGCCCGACCACGACGCCGTCCGGCTGCTCACCTCGATCATCGGCGCCGCATCCGTCTCCGCCGCCCCGGAGGCCCTCGTCGAGCTCGTCGAACTCGCCGAGCGGTGCGCCGGACTCCCCCTCGCCGTCCGGATCATCGGGGAGCGCCTCGCGGGACACCCCGGAACCGTCCTGGCCCACCTGGCGGAAGCGGTCGAGACCGACCCGCTCGACCTCTTCGACAGCCCCGACGACCCCTCGGTCGGCATCCGGACCACCCTGTCCTGGTCGTACCTCCGGCTGCCCGAGCGCTCCGCCCGGCTGTTCCGCCTGCTGAGCCTCCACTGCGGACCAGACCTCAGCCTGCGCGCGGCCGCGGAGATGGCCGACGCCGGCCACACCGCGAAGGCCCTCCACCGGCTCCGGGCCGACCTGGCGGCCCTCGTCCACGAGCACCTGGTCGAATCACCCGAACCCGACCGGTACCGCTTCCCCACCCTGGTCCGCCTCTACGCAGCCGAACGCGCCGCGGCGGAGGAGCCGGAACACGAGCGGGAGCAGTCCGTCCGGCGCCTGCTCGCCTGGTACGGACACACCTCCGCACTCGCCGCCCACCTGGTCGCGTCCTCGACCGCCCGCACGCCGCAGCCCCGGCCCGCGCCACCGGCGAGGGCACTCCCCTTCAGCCACGCCCAGGACGCCCGGGCCTGGCTCGCACGGGAGTCCGCGAACCTGCGGGACGCCGTCGGAGCGGCCAACCGGCAGCGGGCCTTCACCGCGGCCCAGGCCATCCGCCGATCGCTGAACACCTGGACCGGCTTCCCCCCCGACGCCGCGACGGACCCCGACCGAGCCACCCTGCTGCCCAGACTCGCCGCGGGAGCCTGAACCCCGGGCCGAACGCGGTCCGCCGAAACCACCGAACCGACCGGAATCCCCGTCCGCCCCCGGTACACCCCCCGTACCCTGTCCCGCAGCACTCGCACAGGCACCGTACGGACCTTCGGGGGAACCGGGGAAACCAGTGGAACTACGTCAGTTGCGCGTCTTCGAGGCCCTCGTCGCCCACCGCACCGTCACCGGCGCGGCCATGGCGCTCGGACTCGCCCCGGCCTCCGTCTCCGAACAGGTCCGCACCCTCGAACACAGCCTCGGCACCGACCTGTTCGACCGGGCCGGGCACGACCTGACCCTCACTCCGGCCGGGGAACGCCTCCTGCCCTGGTCCCGCCGACTCCTCGACCAGGCCGACCAGGCCCGCCGCGAAGTCGCCGTCACCCGGACCCGCCTGCGCCTCGGTGTCCTGGCCGCCGTCACCGCCACCCACCTCCCGGCCGTCCTGGCCCGCCTCACCGACCACCGCCCCGACCTGGACATCTCCCTCCACACCGACGCCACCCGGGACGTCCTGCTCGACGGCGTCGCCGCCGGAGCCCTGGAAGCGGCCCTCGTCCTCGACGCCCCCGGCCCGCTCGGCGCCCTCGGCTTCCCCCTGCCGCCCGCCCCGCTCGACCACCTCGACCTCCAGACCGTCCCCCTCACCCTGGTCGCCGCCCCCACCCACCCGCTCGCCCGCCCCACCGCCCTCACCCCCGAACTCCTCCGCGGCCACCGCCTCCTCGTCGACACCCCCGCCTGCTCCTACCACCTCGCCGGCGAACGCCTCCTCGGCCACCACGTCCAACGCCTCCACACCGGCACCGTCCCCACCACCCGCGCCTGCGCCGAACAGGGCCTCGGCATCGCCCTCCTCCCCACCCACGCCGTCCACACCCACCTCACCGCCGGCACCCTCACCCGCCTCCCCCTCAACCCCCCACCCCTCCACCTCCGCCTCCTCTGGCCCACCCACCGCACCCCCTTCCCCACCCTCCACTACCCCCTCTCCATCCCCTCAGCCTGAGCCCGCACGGGAGCCCAGTCCCGTCCTTGCCATTTACGGTCTCTAGCGATCAACAAAGAAAGGATCGGATCCAATAGAGATCAATTCCGTCCCGCCCGCCGCGGCCACACCCTGGAATCAGATAATGTTGGGTTTTCGTTTTCCATACTGAGATGAACCCAGGAAGCCGGTGCACGGTTGAAGCCAGAACACCACGCTCCAACAACGGACGATTCCAACACCACGCTTGAAATCGTCACAACCGGCCCGAAAGTGCGGAGCGCGCAGGCAACCCATGCCGGGGACATCGAGATCGGGGACACGCTAGTGGCGTGCGCCGTCCTCGACGGAGGAATCCGCGTCATCAACCAGGCGACAATGCTCACCGCCCTCGGCCGCAACCGGCGAGCCAAGGGAAGTGACACCGGGACCGTACTGCTGGCCGCCAACCTGGGGCCGTACATCTCCAGCACCCTGAAGGAGGTCCTGAGCGAACCGATCAACTACCGCACTCCGTCAGGCGTCCGAGCCTTGGGATATCCCGCAAGCGTCCTTCCGGAGGTGTGCGAAGTCTACTTGGAGGCACGCCGAAACGGGGCACTCCTGAAGAGCCAAGAGCGAGCTGCGGACGCGGCGGAAATCCTCATCCGCGGACTTGCCAGACTTGGCATCATCGCCTTGGTCGACGAAGCCACCGGATATCAGGAAGTGCGCGCCAGGCTGGAGCTCCAGAAGATTCTCGAAGCCTATGTTTCGGCAGAGTTTCGGCGCTGGATCAAGACCTTCCCCGACGAGTTCTTCCAACAGATCTATCGCCTACAAGGCTGGGAATACAAACCCGGCACATCGAAGCGGAATCCCTATGTCGGAAAACTGGTCAATAAGTACATCTACAAGCGTCTTCCGCCGGGAATCCTCGAGGATCTGCAGCGCGTCAATCCGCGCCAGGCCAACGGCCACCGCCGCCACAAGCATCACCAGCACCTGACCGCAGACACAGGCAACGCCCACCTCGACAAGCAGATCTCCCACGTCATCATGCTGATGCGGATCTCGAAGGACAGGTTCGAGTTCGAGGAGCTGTTCGCCAGGGCCTTCCCCGACCCGCAGATGCGGCTTCCGCTGCATACGGGATAGGGCTTGATCGTCCGTAGGGTACTTGCGCGCCCCGGGGTTCAAGGAACC
>NZ_JBHUAL010000021.1:0-23281 GCF_042789775.1 Kitasatospora sp. NPDC056800
CGGCTGCGCCTCGGCGGGTGGGTGGATGGTTGGGGTATTCGCCTGCGGCGAATCCGTGGGCTTGCTCGGGTGGTTGGTGGCGGGCGTCGGGCGTCGCTGCGCTCCGCCTTTCCGGTGGCTTTTCCCCGGGCCTGCGGCCCGTCAACCGGTCGGCTTTCCCGTCTTGTTGGGCCGGTGTTTTCACGGCCCTGCGGGCCGATTGACTGGCAGGGTTTCCCGGGCTGCGCCCGGGGGTGAGCGTTGACGATGTGACGCGGAATTCGGGTAGTGGCCCATCCCTCCGGGGAGGCGGGGGTGCCGGCCGGGGCCTGCGGCCCTCGGCGTTGACGATGTGTCGCAGAGTTCGGGTATCAGTCACAACCCCACCCCCGAGCACTCCACCGGCCCCGGCCGGTGGAGTGCTCGGGGGCGGGTTCGCCGTGCGGTTGCTGGGCCGACGGCCCGTCCTCCGTCCTCGGGGCGGGGCCTGCGGCCTTCGGGAGCCACCTCCGGGCCACCGGTCCGGCTCGGCCTCCCCGGCCCCGGTGGCGGGCCCTCACCGGCGCCCCGCACAGCGGCCCCTGACGGGCCCCCAACCACAGACTCCGGGGCGGAATCCGAGAGCGAATCCGGCGGCTTTCTGAACACGTCTTCTGGAACGCCGTACAGCCCTGTCCCGACCATCCCTGGACGGGCACGAGACGCGAACATTTCAACATCACGGCAACCATCCATCCAAGCCCTATCCGACGGAATTCCTGGCGGGAATCCGAATTCCCTCCCGCTCCCTTTCTGGCGGCAATCCGAAACCCTTCCTGGGCGCAGCGGACGGAAATCGAATCCAGGCACACCGGAAAGGGGCCTACGGCTCTCCACGCCGACACGGCGACCGCAATTCCCGACCACCCAGGAAATCCCACCCGACGTCAACGGAGCAATTCCCGGAGCAGCAACACCAAACCGAACGCCGGCGGCGCGCCGCCGAGCCCGGGCGGACGGGCTCGGGCGCAGCAGGACGGCCTGACGGCCGACCAGGACGTCGACCAGGGCCCGCTCCCGGCAGCGGGGCCCGGCACCGGGCAACGCGGGCGGGACGGCCAGGCGGCCGCCGAGCACCACCACCAGGACCAAGCCGTCGGGAAGGCCGGCCTTCCCGACGGCCGCCGTCCCCGGCCGCACCCCGCCGCCCAGGACAACGCCTCGGACGGCGGCCCGGACCACCGGCACCTGGCGGCCGTCGACACCGGCAGCAGCCACCACCCGAACCTCCCCCGCGGCCCCGCCCGGCACCCCTGTCCCACCCACCTGTCGCGCCCGGACCACACACAGGGGACCAGGAGCATCCGCCCACGTCACAACACACGACACCACCCCGGCACGACAGGGCGGCGCGACAGCACCGGGACGGCCTCCCGGGGAGGCCGCCGAGGCCTCCCCGGGAGACAGGACGGCGGCGACCAGGACACCCTCCCCCGACGGCACCACCCAGGGCGGCCTGACGGCCACCCAGCCATCCGACGCAGGGCGCAGCGGCGGGCACGACCCGGACGACGGCCAACACAGCGGGACGGCGACGGCGGCGCAGCGCGGCCAGGGCAGGGCGCGGCCCGGACGACGGACCCAGGACGACGGCGGCCCAGCAGGCGCAGCAGACCCGGGACGGCGGCACAGCGAGGCGGGCACGGGCACGGCCGCCGGGGACGGCGGGCCCGGCGGCTCCATCCCGGACGAAACCGAACACCAACCCCCGCCACCACCCCCACACCCACAATTCCGACCCGAATTCACACCACCACCCAGCGACCAATCCACCACAACAACCCGACGGAATACCCGGCGGAATTCACCCACGAAAACGGGCCCACAACACCGAGCCCACCCCCCGAGCGACCCCGACCCCACCCACCACCACACCAACCACCACACACAGTCACCAAACCAGCCCAGCCACCGACCCGGCCGAACACCCCGACCCACCCAACCAAAGGTCCAGACAACCCGCGCTCAGAGGCCATTCCACGCCCAACACGACCAACAGGTCACACCCAGCGAGCTTCGGGTGGTTCCGTCACCAGGAGACGGCGACGCAACCACCCACCCCGGCACGGACCAAGGCCGGGGGCGGGCGGGGCCGGGACGGCGCGCGGCCGGGCCTCACGCGCCGGGGCCCGCTTCCCGACCCGGCCGACGTTCCGTCAGAATCCCCTGTGTGACGGAACCCTCGAGCACCGAGCCGGCCTGCGCGCGGCCCGGGTGCGGCCGGCCCCTGCCGAAGGCGGCCACCGGCCGCCCCGCCCTCCACTGCAGCCCCGCCTGCCGCCAGGCCGAACACCGCCGACGCCGCCTCGAAGAACAACTCCCCGCCCTGCGGGACGAGGCCCACACCCTCCTGGCCCTCCTCGGCGGCGACGAACAGGCACGCCAGGTCCTGGAGGGCCTGGACGGCGGCCAGGTGGCGGTGTTCGTCCGCCACGCACGCGCCGCCCAGGCCGCACTCGACGGCGCCTTCACCGTCCTCGGACTCCCCGCACCCACCCTCGACCAGGCGGCCCGCGGGCAGCAGGGCGGGGCGGCCGCCTCCGCCCCGGCGGCGGCCCCCGCCGGGCGCGGCAAGCGCGCGCAGGTCCACGGTCAGCAGGCCGTCCCCGAAGCCCTGCTGACCGCCTTCCAGAACGCCTGCCGGGCCGGAGCGGACGAGACGACGGCGAGGCCGGACGCCCTGGTCCCGGACGGCGACCACGGCCACGACGAAGGCCCCGGCCACGGTGAAGGCCCCGGCCGCGGCCGTGCGCCGGCCGCCGAACCGGTACGGATCCGGGCCGCCCTGCCCCCGGACACCCGCCCCCTGCCCACCACCACCGCCTACGACGAACTCCTCCCCACCCGCCGCCGACGCGCACCAGGGGCTCCCGACCGCCCGGCCGACAACACCCCCGGCAAGGACCGCAAGCAGACCACCACCGCCGCCGGGGCGAACACAGAGCAGCCCGGCCCGGCCCGCCGCTCCGCCGGCCCCGGTGGCAACGACAGGACCGCCCGGGCGCGGCACACGGCCACCACGACCGGACGGGGGCAGGCGGCCACGGCGGCCGGTGCCCGGCTCACCGTCGTCTTCGACGACGGCACCCCGCACACCCACCCCGAACCGGCCGTAGCACCACCACACCGGCCCGAGCGGCCCGCACCCGGCCAGACCGGGGCCGCCACCCCACCAGGCCCCGGCCCGGAACAGGACGACACCACGCCCGCCACCATCGAGACCGAACCCGCCGCCCTGCCGGGCCCCGGCCAGACCGGGACCGCCCCACCCCACGGCGGCGGGGCGCAGCGGCCGGACGCGCCGGCCGCCGAACCGGAGAGCGGGCCGGACTACGACGGCGGGACGCAGCGGCAGACGGACACCGCCGTCGTGGAAGCCAGCGACGCCGTCACGGCGAACACCGTGGCGCCCGTACAGCCGTTCCAACCGATCACGTCAGCCGGGTACAGGAGGTTCCAGCTCTAGGAGCTGCCGCGCGATTTCGAGCGTGGCGAGCTGGAACTCGGCGGCGTTCCGGGCCTGGATGGGGATGCTCAGCACGATCCGACGGTCGTCGCCACGTCCGGGGTCCTCGATCCGGATGTCCATGTCCGCGAGAGGTGCCATGTGGTTGGTCCACGATGCCGGAGCCCACATCCGCGAACCGGGCGTGTTGATCCTGTTGACCCGGTCCCAGGCTTCGAGCCAGTGCTTGATCTCGGAGGGCGGGACCTCACAGGCTCGGACGAAGTTCTCCAGGAACTCGCGGCTCGGGCGGGCCCAGCCACGGAGCACCCGGCTCAGGGTGCTCCGCGGGAGCTGGCCGAGACCGCCGGCCCGCTGCTCCAGTTCCCGAAGGGAAGGGCGACCGACCTTCAGGCGCAGGTGCACCATCGCGTGCCACAGGTCCCGAGGGGTATTAATCATGGTGATGTGCGTGGGCCGCTCGGTCAACGGCCTCGATCCCGACTTGCGCGCCTCCCGCCACAGCCTGCGCACCGACGTGAGTTGTCGCTTTGTGGCCCCGCACCCCGACGCGTACGCCTCCACCACCTTCAGCGTCGGCACCGAGTCACCGCTCGCGGCGCGTGAGAGCCGCGTGGAGGTCATCCCGGTGATCCTGCCGAGCTGGGCGTAGGTGTGGCCGGAGCCCCGGCGCAGTACCCGCAGGTACGCCGCCAGGGCCTCCAGCTCCTTGATACGCGCGGTGACGGGCCGCTCAGGGCGTCCCATCAGGCGTCAGACCTCCAGGGGGGCCAGGCACAGACGCATGTACCGGTTCGCCCTGACGGACACGATGATCCCCACCGAGATCACGGCGATGCCGCCCAACAGCTCCAGCACCGCGGTGACGGACGCTCCGGTGAGCACGAGCACAACGGCGATCAGCATCAGGACGATCACAATGACCGCCTCGATGCCGGACAGGCCGGCCGCCTTCAGGGGCATCCGGTGAGTTTCCACGCAGGCAGCTGCGGCCGGACGACGGTTGATCTTGGACACACTTCTCCTCAGGTAGACAAACGGACTCCACCAGGGCCTTCGGCCCGGACCGCACTGCGCCGTGGGGGATTGCCGTCCCCCTCAACTGGCGGTACCTCAGATCATCCCATCCCGCACGACATAGACGGTCCGCGGGCAGGGGGCGCAAGCGCCTTTTGATTCATTCCCGTCCCACCGAACCTGTGACTCCGCAGACAAAATCACGTGGGTGCTATCACTGCGTTACGCACACCCCCGGGTCCGGCGAAGAGGTCCAGATCAGTTGCAAACCCAGGGTCAATGCCGTTCTGATCTGGGAATATCTGCCACGTGAAGGGCTCTTCGCCCCCAAGAAGCGGCCAAATGTAGCAGGTCACATCGCCAACTCGACCGCTTGTGCTAGTTGATTCAGTCCCGTCCAAGTTCCAATTGCAGGGCGGTGAGGCGCATGTGAGTCTTCTAGACAATCGGGCACCCTGAATCGGGTACCCGATCCTCCCTAGGCAGCAACGGACTCCACCGAACACCCAGGGACCCGAACGACGAGGCGTTGCCGCGCCGACCGTTCACCACAGGTGACGTGCAGTTTTGCACGTCACCTGCTGCGTTTTCAGGCCTGTGGAGCGACGCTCGGGCCCGGCCGGAACACCAGCCAGGACCGTGTCTGGGCGCCCATCGGGCCCCCGGGACGGGCCGGTCGTCGCCGAGTTCGGGGTGAGTCGCTCAACCTGGAGACCGAGGCGATCGAGGGCCACGGCCCGGCGGGAGACCGGCCCCGAGCCGTCCCACGCGCGGGACACCGGCCTGGTGCTGCCGGTGCGGGCGGTCGTCGAGATCAAGGGCAGGATGGCGGAGCTCACCGACCTGATCGCCAAGCGCCTGGCCGACGCCGGCGCCTCGGGCAGGCGGCCGCCCGACGCCGCGGTCGTCGCCGAGATCGTCGCGCGGTCGGTCGCCGACGTCCGGTCCCGACCCGACGTTCCGGCCGCCGAGCCCGCCGTCGTCCACGGCCCCGACGGCTGGGACACCGAGCAGTGGCACTCCCACGTCGCCCGCGGCCGCGACCTGGCCCGCCAGCGGCTGGACGTCCGCCACGAGCTCGGCCTGCTCGCCCTTCAGGTCGCCCCCGGCTACCTCGCCGACCGCGAAGCCGAGGAAGCCCTGGGCATCCTCGGCGAGGAGATCGGCAGCACCGCCGAGCAGCTCCTCGCCGCCCGCCGCTACGCGCTGACCGGCGACCCGCGGGCCGTCGAGGCACCCTAGGCAGCGGCGGGACGGCTTCCCGCCCCCTGGCACCGACCGCCGGCCCACCAGGCAGGTGACCAGCCCGTCCGTGTCGGCGCCGTCCGGGCGCCGCGAGCGCAGCCCGGTGGTCGGCCGGGCGGCGGAGACCTATCAGCTCAGCCCTGTTCCATGGGGAAGAGCGTTTCGTGTGTCTGCCGAGCAGCGGGGAGAGCTGCGGCACTGGAGGGTTTGCGCAGCTGGGGCAGCTCCATCATCAAGGTGATCAGGTCGACTGGCGGGGTGTAGCCTCCGGAGCGCTTGCGGAGGAAGTCCTTGAGGTGAATCTTTCGGGCCGGGATCGTCTGGGCCCCGTCAAGAGCACCGCTGGCGAGAAGTTCGTCGGCGAGGTCGGGCAGCTTGGTCATGTACTCACTGAAGATGGCGTCTGCGGCCTCTTCGATGGCGCTGACGGCCTCGTGGATGGCGCGCATCCGGATCCGGTTCGCCTCGTAGTCCTGTTCGTCCGGTTGGGGCACCAGGCGGTCGGCTGCGCGGCGTTGGGCGCGGTAGTCCTTGGCCTCGCGAAAGGACGGGTCATCCTGAAGCAGTCGCGAGATTCGCGTGATCTCCGCCTGCTCGTCTTTCACTTGGCTCGTACGGATCTGCTCGACCGCGTCGTTCTTTTCCTCCAGGGCCTTCTCGGCGTCGTCCAGGAGGCTCGGTACCCATGGGGCAAGGCGTGACCAGAAGACAGCGACGCCGTCCAGGACGGCGCACAGCTGGACTCCCTCGATCTGGCCGTCGTGGCGCCTGGCTCGACGGCGTACTCGTTCGATCGCCCGCGCGCTGGCGGTCTGGGGCTCCGGTAGGGCGTCGAGGTCGCCGTCCTCGGGGAAGGCGTCGGCCAGGAAGTCATCGGCGTCGAAGGTGGTCGTGCAGTGGAACAGGACCCGGGCGCCGGCCGCACGGGCGAGGCCACAGAACTCGTCCACCGTCATCACCTCGCCGTCCACGTTGGCGCGGCCTGGTTGGTCCTCCGGTACGGCCGGGACCATGTACAGGCCGTACTCGCCGGCCAGGACAGGCAACCGCTCACACAACTCGACGAGGACAGCGTCACCCTTCACCTCTACACCTCTCCACGATCACTCAACACATGACTCCTATGACCCTAGGTGACACATCTGACGCTATGTCACTCTTTCGGCGGGCAGCCGAACGATGGAATCCAGGACGGACAGACCACCCCGAGGCTGGCCGGTAGGTGCTTGAACCTCCGGACGTTCGGCTGGTCCGCTCCGCGAGTCGGGACAGCGGGGTCTTGCGGGGCGGGTCAGCCGGTGACGGTCCCGGTGTGCCGGGTGAGCGCGTCCAGGAGCGCGGTCTGCTGACCGGTCAGCTTGCCGTCGGCGCGGGCCTTGTCCTGCTTGCGCAGCCACGTGCCGGGCCGGAACGCCGGGTCGTCGATGGTCCCGCCGGCGGCGAGGTAGACGAGCAAGCGACGGTAGGAACGGTTCCAGTCCGGCGCCAGGGGCGGCGGCCGGACAGCGACCGCGGAAGGCAGGGCGGCGGCGCAGAGTGCCTCGACCGGCCGGGCAAGCCCGGCCGGGAAGCGAGCGGGCGGAGGGGCACCAGCCGGACAACCGGGGTCGGCAACGGGGCCTTGCTGCCAGGCAGCAGCCCGGGCGGGTGCACTCGGCAGCGCCCGCTGCAGAACCGGCCGATGCGCAAGCGGGCGGCACTGCAGCGGGCACGGGGCGGCGACCGGCGGACGAAGACGGCCGACAGGGCACCGGGCCAGCCAGAGCAGCCGGGACGGCGAGCGGGTTCGGGACCCCGCCCCGCTGTCACCGACGGGTCAGTGCCGACCTCCGGCCGCGGTCCACGCGGTGGTGATCCGGCGGTAGGCCTCGACGACGGCCTCGTCCCGCTCTGCGTCCAGGACCACGGCGGTGGCCACCACCTTCACCGCCGGCAGGTCGAGCGTCAGCACCGCCACCACCTTCTCCAGGTCCGCGGTGAACCGCTGAACCGTGCGGGGCGGGGTGAACAGCGCGCCGCCCAGGTCCTCCAGGAGCTCGCGCACCACGTCCGTGTCCGGGTCACCGGCCGCCGTACGGCGCAGCACCAGCAGGACGTCCCACAGGGCCTCCAGCTTCCAGGCCGGCAGCGCGTACAGCACCACCTGGCCGGCGCTGCCGTCCTCGGGGACGGCGTCGGCCAGGGCGGTGATGGTCATCGCCGCGGTCCGGTAGGTGTCCGCCGGCAGCAGGTAGCGGTTGTCGTCCCGCCAGGCGTTCGCCTCCGCGGCCGAGGCCAGGTAGTCCAGCACCTGGTCGTCGAGATAGGCCACATCCCGGATCCACCGCGACTGGCCAGGGAGCACACAGACACGATCCGGGCCGGCACCACGCACAGTCTTCACCACCCCACCCTCCCAACCCACCGGAACCAGGCGCAGGACAACAGGAAAACTCGAACCGGCCCACGGAAACACCGCCCAGGGCGTCGGCGCTGGTGCGCTCCGGGCCACCGGGCCGGCCTGCTGCCGGTCTACGGCTCGGGGTGGGGCGGGTCCTCGGGGACGACGGCGGCGATCCGTACGGTCGGCGGCCAGGGCGGTGCGGGGGCGTGGGCGTGCACGACGTTGACGGCCGGTCGGCCGGTGGTGGGGTCGCCCTCGATGCGGGTGGAGTACAGCTCGACCCGCTGGCCGCCCTCGGTGATGGTGCGGACCAGGCGGCCCAGGCGCGGCCGGTGCTCCAGCTCGGCGCGCAGCGCCTCCAGCACCTGTTCGGCGCCGAGTTCCTTGGCGCGCTGGGCGGCTCGGTCGGTGACCGCCGCGACGACGCCGCCGGCGGGGCTGTGCGGGTTGTGCGGGTGGCTCACTCCGCGCCGGTCCGGGCGAGCAGGTCGGCGACGGCCTCGTCGATCGCGTCGGCCGCCTCGCGGTCGGCGGCCAGGTGGACGCGGCCGCGGTAGGCGGCGACGATCTCGGTGACGGCGGCCAGGTCGACCACGGCGGGGACCTGGTCGACCTGGCCGAGCCGGTCCACCGGCACCCGGCGCAGCAGCTGGGCGGCGAGTTCGGCGTCCAGGCGCTCGGCGTCGCCGGGGAAGCCGTGGCCGGCGCGCAGCGCGGCGCGCAGTTGCGGGAGCGTGTCCATCGGTGGCAGGCCGAGGCGGCCTCCGCCGTGTCCGTGTTCGGCGGGCTGGGCGCTCATCTGTCACCGCCCCCTTCTGCGTGTCGGTGTGCCCAGTGTCGGGCCTTGTGGTGTCGACGGTAGCCGCCCGGGGCGGGGCTGCGGGCCCGTTCCGAGCGGCATCGCCCGCCGGCCTGGGCCCGGCGTCGCCGGTCGCATGCGTGTGCGACCTACGATGGGCCGGTGTCCGACACCGATTTCCCTGCTGACCTGCTGGACCTCCAGCGCCGCTGGTACGAGGCCGAGGCCGCCTGGGCCGCCGACCCGAGCGAGGAGAGGCGGGTCGGGTTCGCCGGGGTCGGCGGCGAGCTGTACTTCCACCCGTACTGGGCCGGGATGGAGAACCGGCACAAGGCCGCGATGGCGCTCAAGGCCGCGGTCCGCCCGGGCGCCGCGCAGGATCCGGCGGCCTGACCCGCCCGCGGCCGGGTTCCGGCGCCCGCCCCGGGGAAGGGGTCGGGTATGGGCGGCGCGCGGCACCAGGAGCCCGTCGGCCCGGCCTCGGAGGCCGAGGCTCGGCGGCTGACCGGGGAGCTGCGCGCCGCGATCGAGGAGGTCCGCTCCGCCGTCCTGGTCCTGGCCGGGCGGGTGCGTGCCGCGCACCGGGCGCGGGTGTGGACGGTGCTCGGGTACGGCGGCTGGGCCGCGTACGCGAGCAAGGAGTTCGGGGTGAGCCGCTCGACCGCGTACCGGCTGCTGGACCTGGCGGCCGCGGCCGAGGCGATCGAGGCCACGGTCCGGCGGGAAGCCGGCCCCGGGCTGTCCCACGCGTGGGACACCGGCCTGGTGCTGCCGGTGCGGGCGGTCGTCGACCTCAAGGGCAGGATCGCGGAGCTCACCGACCTGATCGCCGAGCGCCTGGCCGACGCCGGCACCGAGAACGGCCGGCCGCCCGGCGCCGCGGTCGTCGCCGAGATCGTCGCGCGTTCGGTCGCCGACGTCCGGGCCCGGCCCGACGTTCCGGCCGCCGAGCTCGCCGTCGTCCACGGCCCCGACGGCTGGGACACCGAGCAGTGGCGCTCCCACGTCGCCCGCGGCCGCGACCTGGCCCGGCAGCGGCTGGGCGCGCACCGCGAACTCGGACTGCTCGCCCTGCGGGCGGCCCCCGGGTACGTCGCCGACCGGGACGCCGAGGACATCCTGCACGTCCTGGGCGAGGAGATCGGCAGCGACACCGACGAACTGCTCGCCGCCCGCCGCTACGCACTGACCGGCGACCCGAGGGCCGTCGAAGCACCCTAGACAGCGGGCGGGACGGCTTCCCGCCTTGTGGTGTCAGCCGCCGGCCCACCAGGCCCGGCCCCCGTCACCCGACGCGTCCCTGGAGGAGGTCCGCGAGATGCTCGGCGACGAAGGCCTCATCCCCGGCCGACCCCGATTCCCCGGTCCACCGTTCGGACCGGGGAACCTCACATCCGCCGCTCCTTCACCGGGTAGAGCCTCGCGTGCAGCACCCGCCTCCCCCATCACGGATCCTCCGGGGCGGAGACCAGTGCGGCCACCGGCTCGCGCCTGGTCGGGACTGGCAGCACCGACAGGCCCAAGCCCCTCCGCCTCCCGAAAACAGAAAACGCCCCGGGAAAACCCGGAGGCGCTCCCTCCCCCGACACCGGTCAGTCGAGCACCCTGATCTCCTGCCACTCGCGGGGGCTGGCTGACGGGAAACTGGCCGCGCAGCTGGCTGGGCAGACCCCGGCCCGGACGACGCGGCGGCCCCGGTCCGGGGTCCGATCCGGATCCCGGACCGGGGCTGGGTCACAGAAGCCCGTTCAGGGTGAGGATGACCGTACCGCTGTCCCCGGTGACGGTCCCCTCTCCGATCGGACACAGCGCCGGGTTGGTTCCGGTGGTGCCGGTGGTCAGCTGGGTCTTCCCGGCAGTGTCGCCCGCGTAGAGGCCGGCGGTGACCGAACCGGTGAAAACGATGGCGCTCCCGCTGATCTCCGCGGAGGCCCAGTGCACGGTACTCGTGAGCCCGTTGCTCCAGGTGATGGTCTCGTCGAACGGGGGGATCGTCCGGAGCAGACCGACGCAGGTGTCGCCCGGCACGCTGACCGTGACCGCGCTCGAACCGCTGTCGGCCCTCAACGGGCAGTTCGTGTAGGAGGACTGGGTGGCGCTGCTGACGGTCTGCGGCTGCTCGGTCAGTGCGGGCGTGTACTGGGTGGTGAACGTGCCAGTGCATTCCTGGTCCAGGACCTGGGCACGGGCCGGTGCGCTCGCCGGGACCAGGAGCAGCCCGCAGGCCAGCACCACGGTCCCGGCCAGAGAAAGGAGACGGGAACCCGAGAATCGGGTGACGGCATTCATCGGACCTCCGGGTGAGGAGACTCCAAACCACTTCTCGCAGGTCAACATGTCACGAAGCGCCACTGCTCGGGAGGCTCGCGCGGCGGCGTAACGAGGCCCGGTCCGGGGGTGCGGCATACAGAGCGCGCTCCGATGACGGTGCTGCCGCTCCCGGTGCTGCGGGGCCAGCCCGGCTGCCGGACCTGACGGCCACGGCCGGCCCCGAACTGTCCCACACGCGGGACACCGGCCTGGTGCGGGCGGTGCGGGCGGTCGTCGAACCCAAGGTCCTGATCGCCGAGCGCCTGGCCGACGCCGGCACCGAGAACGGCCGGCCGGGGCCACGGTCGTCGCCGGCGTCCGGTCCCGGCCCGACGTTCCGGCCGCCGAGCCCGCCGTCGTCCACGGCCCCGACGACGGGGACACCGAACAGCGGCGCTCCCGCGTGGCCGGGGGCGGCCTGGCCCGGTCGCCCCCGGCCACGTCTGCGACCGCAAGGCCGAGGAAGCCTCGGGCTTCCTCGGCGAGGAGATCGGCAGCACCGCCGTCAGAACTGGCTGCGCCGTACGACGGGCCGGACGGGCGAAGTCTGCTCGGTGCCGCGCAACGCGAAGGCCGCGGTGCGGGTGCGCTCCAGCCAGCTCGCGACCTGGCGCAGCGTGGCGGGGTCGACGTGGCGGGTGAGTTCGCGGACGGCCTGGTGGTCGTCGTCGGTGAGCGTGTGGAGGCCGGCGCGGTCGAGTGCGGTGTAGAGGGGCTGGGCGGCGGTGCCGGCGAGGCGGCGGTGGGCGGCGTCGGTGGTCTGCCGGGCCTGGTGGGCGGCCTCGGCGGCGCAGTCGGCGACGTCGCGCCGGTGGCGCTCGCGGCGCAGCGCGTGTTGGAGGGCGGTGTCGTGGTCGGGGTCGTAGCGTTCGGCCCCGGTCTCGACGGTGTGGTCGCGCACGCGCTGCCACTCGGCGCGGATGGTGTCCGCGGTGGCGTAGGCGGCCTCGTGGCCGGCGTCGGCGTACCGGTCGGCGGCGCGCTCGTCGACCCGGGCCCGGTGCAGGGCCTGCTGGAGGTCCTCCCGGGTCATCCCGGCCGCCCAGCGACGGACCCGGCTGCGGACGCCGCCGAGCAGCCCGTCCTCCTGGTCGTCGTCCTCGTCCTGGGTGAAGGGGGTGCGAGCGGGGTGCTGGGCGAGGGCGGCGTGCAGCGTCGCGCCGGCCTGCCAGGCCTCGGCGTGGACGACGGGCTCCGGCAGGCCGCCGCCGGGGCGGGCGGCGAGGACGATCCGGCCGTCGACCAGGGCCACCCAGCCGTCCAGGCCGTCGACGTCGCGCTCGGTCCAGCCGCGGGCCGGGTCGGCGCCCTGGTGGAGGGTGCGGATGCCGTCGTGGCCACTCCAGCGCAGCCACATCGCGCCGCGCACCAGCGGGGAATCCAGGATCGGGCGGCCCAGGTCCCGGTCGGCGGGCGCGGGCCGGCTGCTGTACAGGGCCAGCTCCAGCCATCCGCTCGCGGCTGCGGGGTCCGGGGCAGGGCGGGTGGTGTCGGTCAACTCAGGTCTCCTGGTGTCCGGGCCGTCGGGCTGTGACATTCAACGGGGGCCGCCAGCAGGGGGTGACGGCCGTACGGGTGGTCAGCGCCTGCGCGGTTCCGGTGCCAGCGCTGGCGGGGAACCGGGCATGCCCGGGGCGGCAGGGGAGCGCTGCGTGTCCGGTCCGGCACCGGCCAGACTTTGGTCGGGGACGGTGGTGGTGTCCACGGTCATGGCCGACCTTTCAGGTCGTCGGACGCGAGGCCGGTCGGCTCGGCACGGGCTTCATGCCGTCGGCCAGGTCTCGCAGGTGGTGGACCGCGTCGTCCCAGCCCTGGCCGTACCAGTACGGTCCGGTCAGCGCGGTCGGGTGGTGCGGAACGGCCTCCAGCAGCTCCGCCGCCCGGTCCCAGGACGCGGCCAGCGCCGCGCGCATCCGCTCGAACTCCTCCACCACGGCGGCCAGGTCCACGCCGGGCAGCGGATCCGGGCCGGCGTCCTCGGCCAGGGCACGCAGCCGGTGGACGGCCTGGCGCGCCCGGCGGGTGGTCTCCGTCTCCTCCCGCCAGTCGCGGCTGGCCGGTTCTCCCGGTACCTCGGCGACGGTGGCCGGCGCTTCGAGTGGCTGCTGCTGGGTGGTCTCGGATGTGGTCACTCGTCTCCTCCGGGTCGGGCCGCCCCGGGCGGGCCGGGGCGGCGGGGTCTTGAGGGGCGGGTCAGCCGACGACGGTCTCGGCGGTGTGCCCGTGGAGGGCGTCCAGGAGCGCGGCCTGGTGGTCGGTCAGCTTGCCGTCGGCGCGGGCCTTGTCCTGTTTGCGCAGCCAGGTGCCGGGCCGGAAGGCCGGGTCGTCGCCGAGGCCGGTGCGGTTGGCGGGGCCGTCGAGGGTGCCGCCGGCGGCGAGGTAGGCGAGCAGGCGGCGGTAGGAGCGGTTCCAGTCCGGTTCCAGGCGCCACAGCTCGTCCAGGGCGTCGAGCTTCGCGGCCTGGTCGCCGGTGAGGTTGTCGGCTTTGCGCTGGCGGCGCATCCACGCGCCGACCGCGTAGTCGTCGAGCTTCGTGGTGGCGGGGATGGCGAGGTGGCCGTGCCGGCGGTGGAACGCGGCGGCGTAGGCGTGGCCGCGTTCCCAGGCGTTGGCGTTCTTCGACCAGATCATGCCGAGCGCGTCCAGCTCCGAGATCCGGGCGGCATCGAGCAGGCCCTGGCCGTGGAGGTGGCGCTGGCGGGCGAGCCAGGAGACCAGCTCGGCGTTCTTCGTCCTGTCGGTGGGGTCGAGGTGGCCGTGCTGGAGGTGGAAGCGGGCGGCGACGGCGTGCATCCGCTGCCACTCGACCGCGCGCGGGTTGAACGCCCGCAGCTTCACGGTCTGGAGGATCCGGGCCGCGTGCTGCCTCGCGTTGATCTTGAGCCACTCCATCGGCGACTCCACCGGCGCCGCCGGCTGCTCGCCCTCCCCTGCCCCGACGGCCTCGCCCTCGGCCGGCCCGGTCGTGGTGGTGTGCGCGGTGCCCTGGGAACGGGAGGCGCGCAGTTCGGTGATGCGGCCGACCACGCGGGCGTCGTGGGCGGCCAGGGCGCGCAGGACCCGCCAGATCGTGCGGAAGCTGGACGCCTCGATCTCGGTGTCGGCCTCCGCCTTCACCGCTTCCCCGGCGTCGTGGACCTCGGACGGGTGCGCGGTGGCGGTGTCGTCGCCGACCTGAGGCGTCGGCAGGTAGACCGGGATGACGATCCACGAGACCTTGCCCTGCCGGTAGGACTGGCGCAGCGCGCGGCCGACGGCCTGGACGATGTCGATCACCGACGACTTCGGGTCCGCGAAGCAGACGGCGTCCACCGCGGCGACATCGATGCCCTCGGTCAGCAGCCGACTGTTGCAGAGGATGCCGCACTCCTCACCGTCGTCGCCGGTGTGGGCCTTGAAGTCGGCGAACGCGGCCCGGCGGTCGCGCAGGCGGTCGGTGCCGGCCACGGCCTTCGCCCAGATCCGCTCCGGGCGGTCCTTGTCCTCCAACAGCTCCGAGGCCTCCAGCAGGGTGTTCGCGAACTCCCGCGCCGCCGACACCCGGGAGTGGAAGGTGATGACGCGGCGCAGTTCGAGGTCGGCGACGGCGCGCAGCACGGCGATCTGCAACGCGAGGCGCAGCAGTTCCTCGTTGGAGCGCTGGGTGCGCAGGTCGGCGACGGCGGGGAGGCGGAGGAGTTCGCGCAGGTCCTCGTCGGTGACGACGGGGACCAGGACGCGGTAGTCGGCGAGGTAGCCGTGCTCGATGCCCTGGCCGAGGGTCCAGGTGAAGACGGTTGTGCCGTAGATGCTCTCGTCGTCCATGGAGCAGAGCGCGGGCAGGGCCTGGCCGTCGGCGTCGGCGAGGTCGGCCAGGCCGTCCTTCGCGCGCCGGTCGTCCGCGATCCTGGGCGTGGCGGTGAAGTACAGCCGGCGCTTCGCCGGGACCTGGGCGTCGTCGTGGACGGCCGCCCACGCCTTGCTCTCGGCGCCGGCGGTCCGGTGCGCCTCGTCGATGACGACCAGGTCCCAGGCGGACAGGCCGAACTCGCGGTGGGCCTGGACGATCCGCTCCAACGAGGCGTAGGTCGCGTACACGGTGACCGGCTCGCCCGGCTTCTCGGCGGCGACGAGGTCGGCGATCCGGGCGGCCTGGGTGGTCACCCGGGCGTGGACACGGCCGCCGGCCTCCGCGCTCTCCAACGCCTCCTCCCGCGAACACGCCGCCACCGCCAGCCCCCGCCGGCCGCCCCGCAGGGACCAGGCCTCCGCCGTCTGCTCCAACAGCTCGATCGTCGGCACCAGCACCAGCACCCGCCCCCGAGCAGCCAGACGCCGGGCACACCCGGCGGCGATCAGGGTCTTCCCGGAACCGGTCGCCGCGACGACCGTCGCGCGGCCGCCGTCCCTCACCTCGCGCACCGCGGCGGCCACCGCGTCCTTCTGGAACCAGTGCAACGGCAACGGGTTCGCCACGGCGGCACCGGACGGCTGGGCCGGGACCGGCGTCCGAGCAGCCGGGGCGAGGGGCGCGGCCGGCGCGTCCTGCTCGGCGGTGGCGGTGGTGGTCTCCACGAGGTGCTTCTCCTTCGGATGCCGAGACGGCGGGGCGGTGTGGGCGGTGCTGTGGGAGGGTCGGGGCGGGTGGTCTCTCCCCGGGGCCAGGTCATGGAGGGGGAGAGGCCGACCGGACTCTCTACTGCTGCTCGGGCGGCACCCAACCGCGGACTTCCAGGTAGGCGATGTCGGCGTCCTCGACCGCGCGGCCGGTCTCCACCAGCCAGGCCTTCATCGCCTCAGTGACGTCGCCGTGGTGGCCGGCGACCCGCCGGGACCACTCGGCGGCGTCGAAGCCTCCGGTGCCGGCGGAGCCGTAGGTGCGCTCCTCGGTGCCGTCCGCGCGGGGGACGAACCCGCGCCGGATGCCGCCGGAGTCCTGCTCCGAGCCCGCGCTGTAGACGTACTGGTCGGCCTTCATCCGGACGGTGAAGGCGAGACGGCCGCCGACCTGGCCGGTCTCGTGCACCACCGGTGCGAGGTGGGAGGCGCCGGACCTGATGGCCTGCCTGCCCGCACGGCCGGCCATCGACCCGCCGGCCTCGCCGACGGTGTCCTTGCCCCGCACCCGCGCCTTCTGCCCGGTCTTCGTACGGCGCCGGGTGGTGTTCGCCTCCGCGATGCCGGACAGCGCCTCGGGGTCCCGCTCGCCGCCGCGCACCGCCCGGACGACCTGGCGCAGCGCGTTCACGAACGCGGCGCCCTTGCCCTTGGTGAAGAACTGCGAGACGAGGGAGGCGTCGCGGCCGAGCATCCCGGCGACCTGGCGCTTGGTGTAGCCCTGGTCGATGAGCTCCTGGGTCAGCCGCGCGGCCTCGTTCGGGTTGTTCGGGTCGGCGGGACTCACCGCTCACCTCCGGGGTGCGGGCTCGGACGGGTTGTCAGTTCCACAGGTCGATCTCGGCCGGGACCGGGGCCTCGGCGGCCCGGGCGGTGGGGCCCGACCGGGGCGCAGCGGCCGGGGTCGCGGGCGCGGGCGCCGGGGTGGTGGTCGGGGCGGGGGCAGGCTCGGCGGCCTGGTCGACGTCGACGGGCACGGCCGCGGAGGCGGCGACGGGGTCGCAGGCGCCGCCCAGGTGGCTCGGGCGGCCGTAGATCCGGTGGGCGACCAGGAGTCCGCACCGCGTGCACGGCGCGGGCGGGTAGGTCATGGGATGGCCGTCCGGGTGACGGTCGGCGTAGGCGTCGTAGACGACACCGGCCTCGGCCGGGGCCGGGTCCTCGGCGGCGACCGCCGGCGACCGCTCGGCGGTCGGGAGGGGCGCGGCGGCGTGCTGGCCGGGGCGGGCCCGGTCGTCCGGCGCCGGGGTCACGGGCACGGTGGGCGGGGCCTGGGCGGCGAAGGCCGGCGGTACCGCCGCACCCGTCCCGGCCCCCGCGGTACCGGGAGGCCAGGCCAGCGACAGAGCCGCGTGCGTGGGGCCGGCGAGCAGGTCCAGCGGCCCCATCCCCCAGTGCCGTGCCAGCGCGTCGACCTCGTCCAGGGACCACGGCTGCGCGCCGGACTGACGGCGGGAGATCTTGTCCTGCGTCATACCGACGGCGGCGGCGAGCTCACGCTGGCTCTCGCCCGTACGCTGCCGCAGCACGGCCACGGTCAACAGCAACGTCTCCAACGTACTCAGAACCATTCATGCACCATATCCATATCTGATGGAAAAATTCCATCAGATATGGATGGATTCACTGGTTCTGGTAGCAGGGTACTGCGGCAGCGCCCGGATCGACGGGTCGACCGGCGTCCCCGGCGTGCGGTACGAGAATCCGCCGGCCGCGGTCGGTTGCTGGGACTGCGGTGCCAAGATGCCGGCGCTGTGCGAGCCGTACGGCGGCTAACCGACCGAACGCGATGCTGGGTCCGCAGACCGCCGTGGTGCCCGGGCCTGGGGACCGGCCGCCTCGCTGTCGTTGGCGGTGTTCACCAGCTCGCCGGACCGTCAGGGGAGGTCGGCTGCGGACTCTGGCGGATTGCGTCGGGGTGGTGGAGGTACCAGCCCCAGTCGTCGAAGTCGGGGCCCCAGCGGACCAGGGCGACCCAGACGGTGGAGCCCTGGTGCAGGCGCCAGCCCTCGATCCGGCCGGGCCGCCACCGGCCGCCGAGGCGGATCTCGACCCACCGCCAGCGCGGTTCGGTGTCCCAGCAGCGGCCGGGGCCGGACATCAGGGTGCGCGGCGCCCGCTCGGCGTCCCCGGGCTGGTACTCGGGATGGTCGGGGTGGGAGCGGGAGAACGGAACAGCGCTGGTCACATCCCCATCATAAATCGAACTATTGTTCCCACAAATTGCTGGCCCGCCTCTCGCGGCCGGCGCCCGCCGGGGACTGCGGGCCGGAGCACCCACGGCCCGGCGGGCTGGACGGTGAGCGGTCTCAGGTGCTGCGGCGCACGAGGACCTTGAGGACTTCGCGGGCGTCGCGACGGCGCTCTTCGGTACGGGCGAGGACGGCGGTGACGGCGGCGATCGAGACGGCGAGGGCGTACCAGGTGGCGCTCGCCGCGGTGATGAGGGCGGCGTGCTGGAGGACGGTTGGCATCGGGCTCTTCCAGTGCGGGGTGGCGGTTGCGGTGGACGGCTGGCCGGTGCGGGCGCCCGGCGGGGACGGTTCGGTGGACTTCCCGGTGCCGTGCCCTGGACGGCACCGGGCGGCTGGGCTGGTCAGTGGGAGGCGAGCTCCTGGAGCCGGTCCGCGATGGCGCCGGTGGGCAGGCTCAGGAGGCCGCCGGCCTCGTCTTCGCGGGGCAGGCCGTTGATCGCCTCGCGCAGGGCGCGGTCGGGGCGGGGCAGGCCGGAGGGGTCGGGCAGAGGCGGAGCCAGGCGGGAGGCCAGCCTCGCGTAGCCGGGCAGGTTGGGGAGCTTGGGGGCGATGGGGGCGCTGGTGCCGTCTTCCAGGCAGGCGGCCTGGTAGAACCAGTTGTCGGCGTCGCGCAGCTCGCCGCGGCGCACGTGGTGCAGGTACATGCAGTAGGCGGCGAGGTGACTGCCGGCACCGGCCGCGAACTGCCACCACCAGGTCGCGGAGTGGTGCCGGCCCGCCAGGTCCAGGAGGCAGGCGAAGACCAGGGCGCCTTTGGGCTCCCAGTCCTGGGCGAGACTCTCCACCTCTTCCCAGGCCCCGGGTTCGTTGATGACGACGGTGGCCAGGGCGTGCAGGTCGCGGCGGGCGTCGGCGTGGATGCCCGCCGCGTCGGGGAACGTCAGGATCGCCTGAGCGGAGGCGGCGGCGCGTTCGGCCCGGCGGGCGGCGAGGCCTTCGGCGACGTACCGGCGACCGGCCTCCTGGTCGTAGCGAGGCCGGTCGGCGGGCAGGGGGCCCGCCGCCTCCAGCAGACGGACGACCTTGCAGCGGCAGGCGTCGTCCTCTCGTCGGGTCACGGTCACTCCTGGTCCTCCTTGGCGGTACCGGGGCGAAGGAGCCGGCGGGATCTGAGCCGGCCCTCCAGCTTGGTGCGGGCCTGCGTGGTCAACGACTTCACCGTGGCCTCGTCGGTGCCCATGGCCAGGGCCGTGCCCGCGACCTTGAGGCCGACGACGAAGCGCAGCACGATCACGTCGTACTTCGCGGCGGGCAGTTCCTTGATGGCGGCGCCCAGGGCCATGCCCACCTCCAGGCCGTCGATGCCGGTGGTGACGGCGTCGAGGTCGTCCAGCCACGGCTCCCACTCCAGGCGCAGTGCCACGGAGAACGCGACGCGCTCCTCCAGCCGGCCCAGGCGGTCGCGTTCCACCTCCACCAGGTGGCGCAGGGCGGCCCAGGCGGTGGCGGCGGGCTGGGGGTAGGTCAGGACGCGGTCCCAGCAGTCGGCGAGTTCGAGGAAGGCCTCGCTGACGAGTTCCTGGGCGAGACCGGCGTCGCCCAGGCAAGCGTAGGCGTAGTCGAAGTACGCGTCGGCGTGGAGCCGCTGGAAGGCTTCCAGGGTTATGGGCAGGTCTACCCGGGGCGTGGTGCCGGCGGCGTCGGTGAAGGACGGCTCGGTCACGACGACACCTCCCCCGCCGGGTCCGGGAGGCCGCCGCGCGGGCGCAGCGGGCGGACGGGGCACGACTGGGCGGGGGCCGCGACGGGCCGGGGCAAGACGGGGGGATGGGCGTGCATGGGCTGGGGGTCCTTCGGTCAACGGTGCAGGGGGACGGTCACGCTCTGCTCGGACAGGTGAGCGCGGCGTGCCGGTAGGGGAATCCAATCCCTCGAACAGGCCAAAGGTTCACTTCCCGAAGGCAAAGACTTACGGAGGGTTATATTCCGATGTTTGGGCGCCACACCCTGAACCCGGGTCGCGCGTCGCCGACCGGAACCCGCTCCTCAACTGGTCGGCCACCCTGCCCGGGGTTCGACTCCTGGAGTCAGGCACGTCCCGTCCGGAAACCGGGCGCCTCGCCGCCCCGCCCGGGAGACCGTCTGGATGGCCTCCCGGGGTGGCGGGGCGTCAGGCGTCGGGCGAGGTGCCGGTGAGGAAGTGCACGGCGGCGGTGAGCAGCGGGTGGAGCAGGGTGTCGGTGAGAGCGCGGGCGGCGGCGGTGCACAGCAGGTTCACGACGATCGTGACGGTGGGCCGGCGGGCGGCGGTGCGCGGGCTACTCGGGACGTGGCGGGCGGGCCGACGGATGGACATGTGGGTGCTCCTGGGGTCCGGGACGGCGGGGTGCCGGCCGTTCACCGAGCAGCACAGTGGTTCGGGGAGGGGTACGGCGAGGCGTCCGGGTGCCGAGCGGGCTGTCCGTCCTGGCCACGGGGGGTTCGGCTAGGGTTCGGCGAGCGTTCGGAGCGGATGGAGGGGGCACGCGGTGGGGAAAGCGGCAGACGAGCTCGTTCGGGAGCTGAGGGCCTTGAAGGAGGCCTCGGGGTGCTCGCTGAGCGACATCATGCGGTTGGGTGAGAACTACTCGACGACGCGTCCGGGCCGAGCGGTGGCGTTCAAGAAGCCGACCCTGAGTGGCTGGTTCAAGGACGTGGTGCCGTCCGACCCCCGGGCGTTCGGTGTCCTGGTCGAGATCCTGGAGCCCCTCGCCGGGGCCCGGGTTCCGGGTCGCGCGCGCAAGAGCCCGGCAGAGTGGGAGCAACTGCGCCGGCGGGCGGAGCGCGAGCGGCGCCAGGGCATGGGCATCCCCCGAACCGGCGCCGAGGGCGCGCGCGCCGACGGCGTCCGGGCCGATCGGGCGGGCAAGGCCGGGAGCGGGCCCGCGGCCGCCGGGCAGCCCCGGAGCTCCGACGGCCTGGGCGCCCCGGCCACAGCGGCCGGGGCCGGGGCCGGTGCCGTTGCGGCGGGCGATGCCTCCAAGGCCGTCCGCGTCCTGGCCGCCCTCCCCCCGTACGAGCCATGGCTGCGCACGCTGCGGACCAAGCCGATGGACCGCGTCCACACCACCGTCGACGAAGCGTTCACGCGTGCCTGCGAACGGCTGCGCGCCGAGGTCGCCGGGTTCATCGACCCCGACTTGCACGAGGCGTACACGGCGGTGGAGGAGACGGCGCTGGCCCTGGAGAGCGAGCTGGAGGGGATGTTCGGGCCCGACTCCGGGTCGCCTTGGCGGGTCCTGACCGACTGCCTCCCGCAGCGCAGCTCGCAACTCGACGGCCTGCACGCGGCCCGTGACCGGTTCGAGGCGGCCTACCGGGCCCTGCTCGACGCGCTGAACCGGCGTGAGCTGCTGCCGCAGGCGGACCAGGCCGCTTCCGATCCGTCCGCGACGGCGGGCGCTGGGCCCCGCAAGCACGGGTCCGACGGGATCGTGGCGCTGACCGACGCGGCCCTGCTGGCTCTGCGCAGGGCGTTGGAGGACCCGGTCCCGCTCGAGGGGTTCGACAGCGACCTGGAGATCGACCCGGGCGCGCCCGGCGAGGAAATCGAATGGGAGCGGATGTGCGACCCAGCGCTGGGCCGGCGCAGCGCCTACCGTGAGTCCCTGCGAGACGTACGGGACGCCTTCGACGGGCTCGCGCCGTACGAGCTGCTGGTCGCGGGGCCCAGCCCCACGCGCGAGGACCTCGAACTGGCCTACGACCAGGTGCAGCGGCTGCGCGCCCGGCACCTGTAGACCGGGGCCGGGAGGTCGCGCAGGCGCTCGCCAGGGCCGGTGGCGGGTCCGGCGGGAGGCGTGCCCCTCTGGAACGGGCGCGCGTTGACAGGCCATGACGAAGACCGCACCTGTTCCAGCCCCTCGCCGACGCGGCCCCGACGGCCGCTTTCCCGCCTACCGCGGCCACACCTGCCAGCCCTACACCGGCCACGAGGGCTGCCACGGGCTCACCGACGGCCTGGTGGACGACCCCGACTTCCGGCTCACCTTCAAACGCGACCCCTGGTGCTGGTCCCCCGAGCTCGGCTTCCACCGCGCCCGCACCCCGCACGTCCCGGTGCGCCTGACCGGGCTGACCAACGGCAAGTTCGTCGGACCTGCGGGCATGAACATGTGGCAGGCCGTCCGGCTCGGCGCGGGCTGGGGCACCAGCGACGGCGGCTCGTACCAGGGGCGCTGGAAGGAGCAGACCTGGCGGGTCATGGTCGCCGTCGACTACCGGTGGAGCGGCGACCTGGAGCCGGTCGCCCACCTCGGCCGGCTCATCGGCGCCCTGGTCGACGGCGGCGGCCAGCAGCGCATCGGGGACGACGGCGCCCTGCTGCGCGGCTGGTTCCGGGACAGCGCGCGCGAGTTCCTGCCGCACCCGGCCATGGGCGAGTGGAACGACGTCCTGCTGCGGGCCTGCGACGGCCAGGCCGACCTCGACCAG
The DNA here is from genome assembly GCF_042789775.1 of Kitasatospora sp. NPDC056800. Classification (NCBI taxonomy): domain Bacteria; kingdom Bacillati; phylum Actinomycetota; class Actinomycetes; order Kitasatosporales; family Streptomycetaceae; genus Kitasatospora; species Kitasatospora sp. NPDC056800. Next base: position 22,503 of record NZ_JBHUAL010000021.1, read on the forward strand.
GACGGCGACTGGGTCCGCGCGCAGAAGCCCGCCCCGGTGCCGCGGCGACGCGGGGAGCCCAAGCCGTGGGAGTACCGGATCGACCTGTGGGAGAACCTCGTCGGCATCGCCGCCCACCCCGGCGGCATGCGGATCGTCAGCGAGGTCTACAAGCTCACCAAACCCACCCCCGAGCAGGCCATGGGCTGGATGACCACCGCCGTCCGACACGCCCTGCGCTGGGGCCAGGTAGACACCACCGCTTCATCGTGGCCACCTGCGGATGACGAGGAGGACGGCTGACAGCACGGTGCCGACCCGCGTTCCCTGGCCGACCGGGATGGTCGGAGGCCAGGGCGACGCCCCCGGATCCGTTCGCCGGTTCGCGCCCGGAGCTCTCCTCGAAGTCGGCATGATCGGACGACACAGGACCCGAAGGGAGCGAGGTCATGGCCAAGACCGTCTACACGATGCTCACAGCGCGCACCCAGCAGGGGATGGAGATCCGGGTCTCCCGGACCGAACCACTGCCCCCGGAAGCGAAGCCTCTGCTGTGCCGCTACTGCGAGGCCCACGTGAAGCGGGTAGGCACCCACTTCAAGGGCAGGGACGGGCCCAGCCCCACCGAGGTCAGCGCCCACTTCGCCCTCTACCCCAAGCAGCACCACGCGGCCGACTGCGCGCACAACGCCGCCGAGGTCGTCAAGGCCATCGCCCGCGGCTCCCAAGGCCTGGCCCAAGCCAAGGAGGGCGGCCGGCTGCGCCTGGTCGTGCCCGGCGACCTCGGCTCGTCCATGGTG
>NZ_JBHUAL010000021.1:23380-65715 GCF_042789775.1 Kitasatospora sp. NPDC056800
ACCACCACGCGGCCCCTGATCCCGCCGGCACTGAACTCCGCCGCGAAAATCGTGCACTTCCTGCAGCTCCACGGCTTCGACGAGGAAGCGGTGGAAAGGCCATCGCCCGCGGCTCCCAAGGCCTGGCCCAAGCCAAGGAGGGCGGCCGGCTGCGCCTGGTCGTGCCCGGCGACCTCGGCTCGTCCATGGTGAAGGCGCCGCAGCCCGCCGACGGCGAGGCCGCCGCGGGCGCCCGATCGCTCACCTTCACCACCACGCGGCCCCTGATCCCGCCGGCACTGAACTCCGCCGCGAAAATCGTGCACTTCCTGCAGCTCCACGGCTTCGACGAGGAAGCGGTGGAGATGTTCTCCGTCCTCTACGGCGACGCCGCCAAGCCGATCCCCTGGCACCGGTTCTGCTACCACCCCGGCACCGCCGCCGACCTCCACCAGGTCCTCGCCGACGGCCCGCCCCCGCACCACCCCGTCGCGTTCTACGGCACCGTCACCAAGACCGACGACAAGGGCGGCACGGCGTACGCCACCCTCGCCACCGGACAACGCCCGCACGACGGCGGCCGGCCCTTCAGCGTCCGCCTGCGCACCCAGCACCCCGCCCTGCTCAACCAGCTGCGCCCCGGTCGGCACATCCTCGCGATCGGCACCTGGAAGCTCTGGCCGCAGGCGCACGAGGTCCGCCTCTGGCTGGAAGCCCACTGGCAACTCGCCTACTGGGACACCGACCCCGCCACCGGCGCGCCCCGCGGCATCTCCTGCCCCCGCCCGCTCCCGGCCAACGCCCGGACCGTCCCCACCCGCCCGCCCCGCGCCGTGGCGCCCGGCCACCACCCCGCAGCGGCCCGCACGACGCCGGTACGCCCGCACCCCGCCGCGCGGCCCCGGCCCGCCCCGGCACCGAACGACAGCACCGGGCGCCGGTCCGGCACACCCCTCCTGCCACCGGCCGCGTCCACTGCAGCACCCGCGGCACCCCTCGCCCTGCCCACCGCCACGGCCCCCGGCACTCGCATCCTGGCCACGCACCCGCCTGCCGGTACCCGGCCGTTCCCCGGGCAGGACCACGAGCCGCTGGCCGTGACCCCGCCGGGTGCGCCCGCCGAATCGCAGACCGCGAAGAACCCCGGCCCCGCACCGGCCCGGCACCCCGTCCCGGAGCCCGGCGACTACCTTCTCGCCCCACCTGCAGCCGTCGTACCCGCGGCCCCCCGGCCGGCCCCGTCCCGCCACGCCCACAGCACCCGCCGACAGTCCACCTGCCCGGCTACAACGAAGCCCCACAACAACCCCACCCCAGCCGCCTGTGAGCCAGCATCTCGCTCTCTACCTGGGTAGCCAGCGGACCTGCTCGCCGCGTTAGGAGAACTCCATGGCACTGTTCTGGTCAGGCTGGCCGTCCGCTCCCGGAGCGCCCCGGAACTCCCAGGCGACCCTGTACACGGACTTCGGCCCCGTCATCTCCGCTTCCCAGGAGGACAACGGCACCGGCCCGTCCCGGAAGAGGAAGGGGTCGAGCACCAGTTGCTGGCCGCCTTCGACGACTACCGTGGCGGCTACGTGGTGCCGCCACCCATAGCTCGGGTGGATCGGTGTTTGGGTGGTACGCATTGCCCAGTGCTTGAACAGGTGGCGGTTGGCCACCTCCGGATGAGAACCGGCAAGGGCCTGGCAGATGTCGTGGGCGCGCTTCTCGCATTCGTCCGCCTCAGGGCTCAGCTTGGTCACGCTGGGGAGCTCCTGGATGATCGGCCACAGGTCTTTTACGAAGTCGGCTGTGGGCGCCTCCTGGTTCTGGCTTCCCTGAAGCTCGGCCCGGAGGTTCGTCAGGGCGGCGAGCCACTGGTCGTCCGCCGGGACCCTCGCGGTCATGAAGGCGGTCACGGCATCGACCGTGTTGACCGAGGTGATGGGCACCAGGTTCCGTAGCATGGAGTAGGCGGACTGACGGTCACCCAGCTCCGCCACGGTCTCTCCTAGATCCTCTTCATCGCGGCTTCCGTTGTCGTAGTCCTCGAGCTTCTGCATGATGTCGGTCAATTCGTCGTCCAGTTGGTTCTTCGCCTCCGGACCCAGCCCGAGTGCGGGAGTGCTCGATCGCGACGACTGGCTGCTCTCGGACGAGGAGTCCACGTCGGCCGACGGTTCCCCTTCGACTCGCTGCCTGTTGGACCGCCCGCCGATCTCGTCCTCGGCCTCTCGCTTCGTGCCGCGGCCTCCCGCCGGCATCATGCGCTGAATAGCGGCCCCCGGACCCGCGACCGTCGGAGCGAGTACCTTCGCGCCCGTCTCGGGATCAGCAGCGTACCGCTGCCGCGCCAGCAGCCTCGTCACGGCGGCGTTGCCGATGGTGCGCTGCAGGGCCGGCACCGTGTTTGCGGCCAGCAGGCCTCCGGCCGGGGAGACGCGTGCCCCCCTCGCGGAGGCCTCGTCCGCGGCCTTGCGCCTGTTCACCCGCGCCGGGTCCCCAGGCCTGCCCTGCGGCTGTTGCTCGTGTGCGTGCACATCCGTCCCCTTGTCGGTTCCGTTCCGTCCACGGCGCGCCGAAGTCACCGCCCGCCCGTACAAGTTCTACGACACCACCCCGCGGGCACGAAAGAGCCGTGGCTCGGACGGCGGCGGTCACCTGGCACCCGGACCCGTCCCCCTCTCCGCTACTACCGCCCGAACCTCCGCCGCCGTCCATACCGACCTCCCTTGAGGGCCACCCGGCGCACCAGGGCAGCGGTGGGCTACGTCGGGTGGGTGCATAGGTCCGCGTGGACGGTCTTGCCGAACGTCTCCAACGTCGCGCCCCAGCGCCCGCCGGTCAGGTGGTGGACCAGGGCCAGGCCGCGGCCTGACTCGGCCTCAGGGCCCGCCTCGATCAGGCAGGGCAGGGTGCGGGAGCCGTCTCGGACACTGATCCGCACGCACCTGTCGGTGACACGCTCGACGGTGACCTTCATCCGGAGCTGGCAGCCGGTCTTCGCGGCGTTGCCGACCAGCTCGCTGACGATGAGTTCGGCGGCCTCTACCAGGTACTCCAGCTCCCAGAAGCGCAGTGTGGTGCGCACCAGGCGGCGGGCCACGGCGGCGGACTGCGGCTCGTAGGGCAGCAGCACCTTCGTGGCGCCGACGGCTGGGGGCTGCGCCGAGGTCTCGACGGGTGCGGTCACCGGGTACCTCGCGCCTGCCGGCACCGCCCAGGTGCGGCTGCGGCCGTGTCGGGTGGGCGGGTGATGGGGCGCGCGGCCACGGCGGTACTCCGCTCTCTCGTCGGCGGTGACGGCTGCGCCTATCTGACGGGGGGGACAGGCGGGCGCGGCGGCCCCGGCTCGCTCGTCGGGTCCGGGTGCCCGGTTTGTCACGGCGGGCGACGACACGACGGTAGGGAGCAGCTGCGGGCGGGTTCAATGCGATTGCGGGTGATTGCGGGGATTCACCCGAGGGTGTCGATCGCGGTGGTGATGAGGGTCCGGGCTGGTGCGCCGTGGACGGCCAGCTTCGCGAGTTCGGCGAAGGCGCGGTGGTAGTCGGCGAGTTCGCGGGGCTGGGTCACGGTGACCTCGGCGGTCAGCGTCTCCACGCAGGCCTGGTCGGTGTCGAAGAGGTAGAACGCCTCCAGCGGCCAGATCCGGCGCTGCGCGGTGAAGGGGATGATGCCTAGGGAGACCGACGGCAGCGGTATCACGGCCAGGAGGTGGCCGAGCTGGCCGGCCATCGTCTCGGCGTCGCCGATGCGGTAGCGCAGCACCGTCTCCTCGATGAGGATGACGAAGCGGTGGCGGCCGTCGTGGAGTAGCCGGCCGCGTTCGGTGCGGGCGGCGACCGCGTCGGCGACGTCGTCGGGGGTGCCCTGGAACTCGGTGATCGAGCGCATCAGGGCGGTGGCGTAGGCGGCGGTCTGGAGGAAGCCGGGGACGACGTTGGAGACGTAGGCCCGGCAGACCGCGGTCCGGTGGTGGAGGGTCAGCGACTCCTGCTGCACCTGGCGCATGCCGATGCGGTGCACGCGGCGCCACTCCAGGTACATCAGCTCCACCGCGCGCAGTGAGGCGATCAGGTCGCCGGCCTGGGCGCCGGCGTCGCACGCGGTGCACCAGGTACGCAGGTCGGTCTCGGACGGTGCCGACTTCCCGCCGAGGATCCGGGAGGTCTTGGAGGGGTGCCAGCCGCACCGGGCGGACAGTTCCTTGCCGTCGATCCCGGCGTCCAGCATCAGCTCGCGCAGCCGGGCGGCGAGCGCGGCGCGGGCGGCCTGGGCGCTGGACGAGGGCGAGGCGGGCATGGGCTGTCGGCTCGGCGCTACGGGCTCAGACGGTGTACTGCTCGTGCGGGACGGCCCGCTCCCAGACCGTCTCAAAGGCTTCGGCGCACAGCTTGGCCACGGCCGGGTCGTCGCTGACGGTGTCCTCCGGGTCCGCCCAGTCGCCCTCGCCGGTGAAGTGGTTGAACATCACGACCTTGCCGTCGAACAGCCAGAAGTCGGCGCCGGGCAGCGCGATGGTGGAAGCGTGCATCCTGGGCAGCCAGCGGACCTGTTCGCCGGCCGCGACGTTGGTGAAGGTCATCGAGTGCAGGTAGCGGGTGTACTCGCTGACCGGCTCGGAGACGATCCGGGCCCGGCGCACCACCACGCCGCAGGCAACGGTGGTGGCGATCGTGTCCAGCCACGGCCGCCACCACGAGGCCCGGTCCGTGGGGTCGAGGCGGTGCCCGGCCCTCCACTGCTCGATTCGCTCGGCCTCGTCGGCGACCGCGTAGGTGTCGCGCATCTCCAGGTGGACCGCCGAGTGCCGGGCGCCGGCCAGCAGGTCAGAGAAGCCCGTCGCGCTCTGCGTCATCGCATGCCTTTCGCAGGATCGGGATCATCCGGGTGGGAATCCACACCACGGTTTCGTGTTCAGGGATGCCGGCCTCGTGGCCCGGTGCCCAGCTCCGCTCGCCGACCTCGGTCTCCAGGTCCTCCTCAGCCTTCACTGCCTGGAACACGAGCCTGCGTTTGGCGCGGTCCAGCCACACCGTGGGCGAGCCCTTGTCCCCCGTCTCGGGGTCGATCCCGATGAAATCTAGCCCCACGACACCCTCCGGTACCAAGCCGGTTGCGGTCACTTGCGAGCCACCGTTCCGCAGGGCCGACAGGCCGTCAAGAGCGCGCGGGCGCGGACGGGCGGCACGCGCCGGCCGGGGCGGGCCCGAGAGGAGCTGCCTTCTCGGGCCCGGTGCCCGGTCAGGCTGTGCGGATCTTCCCGTCGGCGATCAGGCTGCCAATGTAGCCGGGCCAGTCCCGCTCCAGGGTCTGCTGCATGAACGCGCGGGCCTTCTCCCGGACCTCGGGGGTGACCTGCTCGACCGTGCCGTCGCCGAAGTACAGCTTCATCCCCTCACGAGTCGCGTCGGCCAGGATCGCGTGGTGGTACTGGCTGAGGGCCCGAGCTTCCTGCTCACCCACGTCGACCCCATCATCGACTAGCTGTTCCCGGCAGGATCCCAGAACCTCAGGCGCTCGGTGTCGTTTGGCGTGGAGGCGGTGGGCGGGCCGGCCGGGCAGCAGAGGGACGAGGCGGCCTTCCGGCGTTAGCCGGAGCATGGAGTGGAGCGCCAGCCGTACGATCTGCTGCTCGATCAGGCGGGCCTGGCTGTATAGGCGAGACCTGGCAGCGTATGTCGGCGGGTTTCAGCGCCAGTCGGAGCCCGGAGCCGGTGAAATGTCAGCGCGAAGTAGCAGCAGCGCGCGTCGGCCTCAGGTGTGAACGGCGCGGACGTGGTCGGCTGACAGGTGAAGTTCGTACGGCAGGCAGCAGTCGGAGCAAAGGGTCGCCACAAGGCTTCCACAGGCGCACCGCTGGTTCATGCCGCCGTTCGGGGTCGCTCCGCAGCAGGCGGCGGACACGTGCCGCAATTCGAGGCCGCGGGCGTCGTCAGGGTTGATGACGAAGTTGCCTCGAGGGCCCTTCGACACCAGCGGCTTGCCGTCCGCGTTGTAGTGGACGCCGTGGCGCGGCATTACCGGGCCGGGCACGTCGGCGACGACCAGGGGCGCGCCGTACGGCTCGGTCTCGACCGCATAGTGGCCTGACGGCACGGTCGCCGGCGATGGACCGGGTTCGTCGGCGTCCCACCACGCGTAAAACGGTGCCTCGGGAACCGCCGGCAGCCGTGTGAGCGGCCCCGTCAGTGGGACACCACACGTCGCGCAGACGAATACCACCGCTTCGGCCTTGGCGCTCGCGTCGGTGACATCGGCAGGCGCGGTGTGCCCGCGGTTCTCCTCGCCGTCGACCTGCCCCTGGTCTCGCTGTTCGTGCATGAGCTGACCGTACGCGGCACGCACCCGGACGCGGCGTCCACCCCCGCGCGGGCAGTATCCGACAACCGTCCAGAGTCAAGCATCCAGGTGCTGCTGAAACTCGGCGACACCGTCTTCGCACGTAGCGGGGCACTCTCGGTGCGCGCCTACAAAGCCACGGGCCAGTTTCGGACGGCTCACGTCCGGCGGTCCCGGCCTGGTGTCCTTCCCTGTCTGCTGTGCAGGCGACGTACCGTCAGCGCTCGTCCGGCTCGACCAGGCTCCAGCCGCTGACCACCGCGAGCGGCCCGCGCCAGGCCGGCAGCCTCCGGGCAGCGCGGCCGGAGCGGACGGTGACGTCCTTCAGGTGCAGGAACCGCAGGTCGGGCGCCCGACGGCGACGCCCGTCCTCGGCAGCTTGGTCCAGGCGCCCGATCACCTCCCGCACGACCTTCCGCATCCCGTAGTAGTCGGCGTCCGCGACCTGGCGGAAGTAGAGGTCCTCCCAGGCCGCGGCCGGGATCACGGTCCCCGTGACGAGCGCCCCGTCCACCGCCAGCGTCACGACGACGGCATGCTGGTCTCCCTTTCCCTGTGGGTCCGGATCGGGCTGCGCCCCGACGGGGGGCGCTGCCGGACCGCTGGCGATCTGTCCGCGGTGGGGCAGGATGTCGGAAGCGCGTGCGGCGCCCGGCTGGAACCGGACGCCGCACGCACTGATCAAGTGATCATCGAGCCTGGGGCTCGGCCTCGCTCTTCAGGAGCTCAAGCAGCTCAGCCGCCACCAGAACGGCCTGGCGATGGTCCAGCGCGTCAAAAAGCAACTGCGCGGACCCCCGGGGGTCGGACGGGACCAGGCGGACCGTGACCGCCGAGGCATCGTGGGTGTGAGCGTCACGCTGGTCCGGCAGGCCCGAGACGTAAACGCCGTTTACACCCGAGGTCCCTTCCGGCGAACGATCCGTAGAGGGCTGGGCCGTGGCTGGCGTGTAAACGCCGTTTACACCGACCTCGGCGCCGTTGTCCCCGCTGGTAGGTGTCGAGGCGCGGTCCGCCTTCTCTTCTGCCGGACGGTCCGCTCGCTTACCGGCTCGGGCTGTCTTCGCTGCCAACTTGTCGGCTGCCGTCTTCTTCGCGGACTCGGCCCGCTCGAGCTGCTCCGCCGGGGTGATCTTCCCTGACCGTGCCTCAGCTCCGATCCTGCGCGCATCCTCGATGGCCAGTTCCCCGGCCCCCGCCTGTTCCTGAAGCTCGGGGGACAGGTGCAGCAGCGCCAGCCGCTGTCCCACCCACGCACGGGACTTGCCCAGCGCCCGCGCCACTGCGGCCTGGTTACCGTCGTAGACCGAGTTCAGCAGTTGCTCGATCGCCTGGGCCTCTTCGAACGGCGACACGTCCTCGCGGTGGGCGTTGGCGACCAGAGCCGCCTCGACCATGTCCGAAGCGCGGGAGACCAGGTCGTCATTAAGGTCGACACGCAGGGTCTTGAGTCCCGCTTGCTGCGCGGCCTTCAGGCGTCGGTTCCCGTCGAGCGCGACGAAGTCCGCCTCACCGATCGCCTCCGCCTGATCCGGATGCGCGTCAAGGAAGGCACCGCGGCTCACCACGGTGACCGGAACGATCTGCCGCCGGGTCAGGCTCTCGGCGAGCTCGTCGATCGACTCGCTGTCGATGGTCTTACGCGGGTTGAGCGGGTTAAACACGATCGAGGACACCGGCGCCGACGAAGCACGTCGCACCCGACCCGTCGCGTCCAGTGCCTCGCTGCGTGCCCGCACCTCGTCCCCGCGGACCGCGCCGCCCTGCGCCAGCGACCCGAACGACCCTCCGCCGGCCTGCAGCTTCTTGGCGATGCTCATGCGAGCCTCCGTCGGATCTCTCGCATGCGCTGCGCCTGGATGGATGTGGGTGCGTACATGAGCAGCGGCTGCTTGACGTGGACGGACTCGCGCTGCTCCTTGAGGTCGGGGACGATGGCGACGACGGGCGGGGTGCCCAGCGATTCCCACTCGGAGAGGGAGTGGGTGGCGACGTAGCCCTTGCGCTTGTCGAACTTGTTGACGACGAGTCCGAGGCGGTCGATGTCGACCTCGTAGTCGAGGCTGACGGTGCGGATCTGGCTGTCGAGCATGGCGTAGGCGTCCGCGGAGGAGTCCTCCGCTTCCACCGGGACGAGCACGCCGGAGGCTCCGGCCGCTTCGTTCTTACGGCGGTGCCCGTAGTAGAGGCCGGCGTCCATCGCCAGGCCGAGGTTCGGCGGAGCATCGATCACGATGACGTCGAAGTGCTCCTCGAGCGGGGCGAGGGCTCGCTGGAGGCTGGTCTCGCGGGGTCCGCGGACGGACCCGAGCCGGGAGTCGAGCAGGAACGCGTCGAAGCTCGAGGGGAGGAGGCTGAGTCGTCCTTCGAAGTGGTCCGACTCGATCTCCACGACCTGGTCGAGGAGCGCACCGGCGACGCGGTCCCGGTCAACCATGTGGGTCACCAGGCTCTCCTCGCCCGGCGGAATCTGCTTGACGCCGAGCTGGGAGGTGAGGTGGCCCTGCGGGTCGTAGTCGACGAGCAGGGTGCGCAGCCCGGGCAGGGCGGGCAGCTTCGAGGCCCCGGTGGTGGCGGGGAGGCCCAGCGCTATGGCCTGGCCGGTCCCGGCGGCGATGGTGGTCTTGCCGACGCCGCCCTTCTGGTTGCAGACGACGAGGCGTCGCGTGTAGCGGGGGATCGTCAGCTCGGCCAGGGAGACGTTGTGGGAGTCGATCCATGCCCGGACCGCCTGGGCGAAGCCCTGGACATAGGACGTGCCGTCTCGGTTGTCGCAGTCGTTCTTGAATGCCTCGTACAGGCCGGCGGGGAGGTGCGTGTTCCAGCTCTCGGCCCCGGAGGTGTCGATGGTCGGGTTGCTGTCGGCGGGTCGGGCGCGCCACTGCTCGACGGCCTGGGTGACGGCGACCTGCATGTCGATGCCGAGCTGCGCCGCGCGGGTCTTGAGTTCCTGGCGGAGGGCGGCAGGGAGCTTGGACGCAACCTTTTCCCGCTCGCCTCCGGGTTTTTGAGAGGTCATGACGTCACCTTAGTGGCGTGTGCCTGATTCGGGCACATCCGGCACGCCGGTGCCGTCAGGCTCGTGGCCCGCTGCGGAGTAAACGCCGTTTACACCGACGGCTCCAGCCACGCCGGGTAAGCCGACCCGAGGTCATCAGCGCCGCCGAGCCGCATCTCTGAGGGAGCCCCGAACGCGAGAGGGGCCGCCCAGTGCGCTTGGCCTCGTCATGGAGGAGGACTGCTCCTCCACCTTCCTTCGATCGCCTGGGCCGCGGGAACTCAACGGTCTTCACGCTGGGGATCCCTCTGCTGTGCGTGGCGGGCAGTCCAGTCGTAGCTTCTCGTTCCCCGTTCTGTTGACCGCCTCAGTTCGCAATGGAGATGCTTCGATCAGGGTTAACCGAGCTGAGGCCTGACGGGGAGCGACGTGGCGAACATTGAGGTGCCAGGACCTGAGGCGGAGTGGGAGACCGCTCCGGAGTACCACGGCGGAAAGCGCAATCCCGCGTTTCAGGAGAGCACGTGGGAGGTCGCAACTGGCGCGTACCGTGTCGTCGCCGGCCTGCAGCCTCGCCTGGAGCCACTCGCGGCACGTTTGCGGCTGACCGTGGAACGGACCTGGGAGGACCTCGGCTACGTCCATGTGGCCATGTTTCGCATCGACCGGCTCCATTTCGCGCTGAGCCAGTTCGAGGGCGGGAGTCCCCTCTACACGGCGGTCTGGCTGGATCGCTCGACGATCGACATCGAGGCGGCCCTCGATGTCTTGCTCCGCGTTCTCGGCATCGGCCGTGAGGCGCTGGCGTTCGTCGGCACCAGCGACACCGGTTTCCAGAACCTCAACGGCTGGACCAGTCAGTAGAACCCGCCGCACCACCGTCCGACATGTCCGATCACGCTGAAAGAGCAGGCGCCACCGACCCCGAAACGCGAAAGGGCCCGCTCCCTCCGGCGTCAAAGCCGGGGGAGCGGGCCCTTCACTATGCAGAACGCCTGAGGCACCGCCGACCACTGGCTCGGACGACGGTGAAGGTTGCAGCCGGATCACCTGGATCGTGAGCACCATGTTCGTCCGGGAGCGGGTCGAGCACGCTGACCCAGACCGGGCTGGTCCTGCCGTGGCTCCTGACTGCTCCGTTATAACCGGGTTGTGGGTCGGCCTGGCCCCGAAGCCGCGGTTCGTCCCGGTGCCTGGCCCGCTCGCGGTTGTGTGGTCTCCGAGGCGTGCGGTAGGAGGTCGGGCAGGAGGATTGTCGGTCTCCGTCCGATGGGGCGACGGGTAATTTCGGGTGCGGCGTGTCCCCTGTGGTGCCGTAGCATCCGGACGGCAGAACACACACCTGGTCACGGGGGAGTACCGCACGTTGTTCACGAGCTCGATACCCATGCTGTCCGGAAAGGCGGCACGGACTGCCCGCGCGGCCGTACTGATGGTTTCGGGCGCCCTGGTGCTCGGCTCGTGCTCGCTCGTGGAACCAATGGTTGGAGGATCGGGAACACCGAGCCAGCCTGTACGTGTCGAGTCGCGGGCGGACGCTCTGACCCGGGCTAACCAGGTGCAGGGCCACGTGGGCGAGCTGGCAGGCCTTGAACGGGATCCGTGGACCAAGCTCATCGCCTACTACAGGTGCTCGGGGCGGGGCATGGGTATCGCCGACGACGGTGAGGCGTACGAGCTCAGCTCGGCGATCCGCTTGAAGGCCACGGATGACCAGCGTCCCGAGGTGGTTCGAGCCCTGCGGGAGAAGCTTGCGGGTGAAGGATTCAAGATCACCTCGAACGAGCCGGGTTCGGCCGATCAGCCCGCTTGGGATTTCGAGGCCGTCCATGAGCCCGACCGCTACACCGTTCGGGCGGGCAAGGCGAAGCCCGGCCAGGGCGTGGCCGTTGTCGTCACTCTGCCCTGCCAGGCTCCGCCAACCGCTGCGGGCTCGCCTGCTCCGACGGCCACCATCTGAAGACTGCGGTGGTGAGCAACCACTCAGCGGTGCCGTCGGTAGCGCCGGTCCAGTTGCCGGCCGGACGGCCGCGCCGCGCACGACGGCGCCCCGCTCGCTGGGCCTGGATGGCCGGGCGGGGCGCCGTGGTGGGCAGCGTCAGTGTCCGGTGCGGTGGTGGCGGATCTCGTCGAAGCCCTCGCCCGGGAGGGTCTGGCGGGCGGCGCGGGCCATCGCGTGCTGCCAGCGCAGGATGTCCTCGGGCACGCGCTCGCGGTCCGGGCGCCGCGCGTTGCGGGCCAGGCAGGTGGGCAGCGGGGCGTCGACCCAGACCGCGACGACGCGACGGCCGTGCTGGCGGGCCAGTTCCACCAGCTGCAGCCGGTGCAGTTTCTCGACCGAGGTGTTGTCCACGATCGACGTCTTCTTGCGGCGCAGGCGCATGCCGAGGATCTGGTGCTGGAGCAGGACGGCGTCGGCGGTGCTTGCCTGGTCGCCGGGCTCGGAGGCGACGGCCCGCAGCCGGTCCAGGCTGATGATCTGGTGCGCGGGGATGTCGGAGAGCAGGCTCGACTTCCCGCTCGCCGCGCAGCCGATCATCACGACCAGGTCGCCGGGCTCGATGGGGGCGAGGACGCTGTCTGGGGTGGTGCTGTGCTTCATGGGCTGGCCTTCCGGAGCCGGTGAGCGGCGGTCAGCGGGCGAGGACGGCCGCGGCGAGGGTCTCGAAGGCGTGGTGGACGGCGCCGTCCATGCAGTACGCGCCGTTGATGCCGTGGTCGGCGAGCCGGTAGAAGTTGCCCTTGCCCGTGGCGTCGGCGAACTTCTGGAGCAGGCCTCCGGGCACGCGGCGGTCGATCGCGTAGTGGGTGAGTCCCGAGATCGCGAGGGCGGCGGCGACCTGGCCGGGGCGCAGGCGCAGGCCGAGCGCGCGGGCGCCGAGGAGAAGGGCGGTGGCCTGGGTGGCGGTGTAGGTCAGGCAGTGCAGGGCGCAGGAGCGGCGGCCGGCGGCGGTGCCGTACGTCGCGATGACGTGTCCGTCCTCGTCGAGGACTTCGGCGGGGGCGGCGTCGGTGGCGCCTTTGGTGCGGGCGCAGTGGTCGGACTGGACGAGGTGGTCGCCGACGTCCGCCCCGGCGCGGAGCAGGGCGTAGGCGGCGGCGAAGCGGGCGGTGCGAGCGGTGTTCACGGGTGCCTCCGGGATGGGGTGACGGCCGGGCGGCCGCGCCGCGCACCACAGGGCCCCGCCTCCGCAGCCTGGACGGCTGGGTGGCGGGGCCCTGTGGTGGGCAGCGTCAGTGCCCGGATTCCTCGTGCTGCTCGTGGCAGCCGCAGGCCGGTGCGGGCTCCCAGCCGTCGGGGGTGCGCCGGCCGATGGGACCTGCGCCGGGGGTGCCGCTGCCGCCGCAGGTGGTGCAGGAGGCGTCGGCTCCGGGGTCGAGGGCCCACTCCAGGCCGCAGGAGCGGCAGCGGGCGCAGTCCGCGAAGTCGTCGCTGGTGAGGGCCGGCTCGCCGTACTCCTGGGCGCCGGGCGTGTGGCAGCGGGGGCAGGTGATCGTGTACTGCCGGGCGCGGGCCCGGGCGTGGGCGAGGGGGTCGGCGGTGACCGCGAGCAGCGCCTGGTAGTTGGCGGCCTCGATCTCGGCGACTCGGTGGGCCAGGGTCAGGGCCTGTTCGCGGGTGTGCGGGTAGGCGGCGGCGCGGCCGATGTCCCGCACCGGCCGCCAGTCCTCGCCTTCGGTCCAGGCGCGCAGGCCGACCATGGCTCCGTCGGTCACCGCCCAGCCGGTGCCGGTCTCGTCGCGGCGCACGACGACCTCGTCGTACCCGCCGACCGGGTTCTGGGGGATCGGCACGCGGAACTCGACGGCCAGCCGCAGCTGCTCCTCGACGGTCAGGGTAGTGTTCATCGTTCTCCTTTCGTCGCGGTGGGGGTGGCTTTGGTCAGCCGGAGGTGGTCGGGCGGGCACGCCGCGGGCCGTTCAAGGGCGAGAGCGCCCGCGGCGTGCGGGACCAGCGGACGTAGTCGACGGAGCTCGCGGCGTAGGTGTTGGTGAGGAGGCTGCCGGAGTCGTCGAGGCAGTCGTGCAGGCGGTCCAGGCGGTCCCAGGCGAGCCGGAGCTGGTCGATGAGCCAGGTGCGGTCCTCGCCGGTGAGTGCCTGGGTGGCGGCGACGGCGTCCAGGCGGTGGACGTCCTGGACGCCCGCCGCGAGGAAGGCGTCGACCCGTGCGGCTTCCTCGGCGGTGAGCTCCTCGCCGATCCGCTGGGCCTCGTCGGCGCGCGGGTCGGCGGCGAGGGCGGCGAAGCTGCGCCGGTCGAGCGCGATGCGGGCCAGTTCCCAGTCGGTGGTGTCGGGCAGGGCGCTGTCCTGGCGGAAGGGCCTCCCGGGCTGGTTGAACGGCTCGTAGACAGCGGCGGTCTGGGCGGGCGTGGTGGTGTCGGTGGTCATGGAGTCCTCCGGCGTCGGGTGCTCGGCCGGGCGGCCGCGCCGCGCACCACGGCGCCCGCCGTCCGGGCCTGGCTGGCCGGGGCGGCGGGCGCGGTAGTGGGCAGCGTCAGTGCCCGGAGCGGGTCAGAGCCAGGCCCCGGTGGGGTCGTCGCTGGTGGTCTGCGCTTCGGCGGCGACGGGTGTGGGGACGGTCCAGGGGAGGTGGAGGCCGTCGTGGGTCCGGCGGGGGACGAGGTGGATGTGCAGGTGCGCCACGGTCTGCGTCGCCTCGGGGCCGATGCTGGTGATGAGGTTCGCCGGGCCGGCGCCCTGGGCGAGCTCGGCGGCGCGGCGCATCGTCGCGGCGGTGACGTCCGGGTCGTACGCGGCGTCGGGGGTGTGGCTGGTCGGCAGGACCAGCAGGTGCCCGTCGGTGACCGGGTTCAGCGGGACGATGGCCAGCGCGTCGGGCCAGCGGGCCACGATCTGGGCGGGTGCGAGGCTGGCGGCGATCGCGCAGAACACGCACCCGCCACCGGCCCCGTTGTCGTGTGCGGCCGTGGCGGTCACCGGGCGGTCTCCTTGACCGGCAGGTGGACGTGGCGGTGCGTCACGGTCACGGCCGCGCCGAGCTCCTGGAGCAGTCGGCCGGCCTCGCGGCCCACGGAGACGCTGCGGTGCCTGCCACCGCGGCAATAGACATGGATGCGGACCGTCTCTCCGGGCAGCGCGGTGTGCTGGGCCAGGGCCCGGCGCACGGTGCGCTCCACGATCTCGCGGGCGCCGGGGGTGGCGAGGACGTAGTCGAGGACGTGCTGGTCGAGGCCGGTGGAGCGGATCATCTGCTCGCGCACGGCGGGGTCCTCCGGCGGATTCCTCAGAGCGGTCGTCAGATCTACGGTGAGGGCGTCGCCGAGCGGCGGGTCCTGGTGGAGCGTGCCGAAGGTGGTGATCTCGAAGGACGCGGCGGCGAGGTGGCCGGCTGCGGTCGTCGTGCTCAACGGGTTCTCCGATCTCGTCGGTGTCGGCCGGGCGGCCGCGCCGCGCTCCGCGACGCCCGCCGCCCCGGCCTGGATGGCTCGGGAGCGGCGGGCGCGGTGGTGGGCAGCGTCGCTGTCCGGACGGGCGGTCAGCTGTGCTGGAGCTCGGAGGCGCTCTCGGCGAGGGCGGGCAGCGCGTGGGCGGCGGCGGTGGCCACACGGAGCCGGAGCTCCTCGGCGGCACCGACGGCGGCCAGCAGGTCCCGGTAGAGCTGGCGCTGGTCGGGGTCGTGGAGGTCGAGGTTGGTCTCGGAGGCGGCCGCGGCGTTGCAGAGGTAGACGACGATGCCGGCCGCCTCGCGGTGCAGGCCGACCAGGCCGGGCTGGAACTCCATCGGCGAGGTCGACCTCGCCAAGGCCCTGCGCAGGTCCGCGGGCCGGGCCGCCCGGGCGGCGTCGAGGTTGCTCTCCAGCACGGCCGCCAAGGCGGCCGGGTCATGGAGCGCGAGGTGGTAGCCGAAGCGGCGGAGCAGGCGGGCGGGCAGGAGCTGGAGCAGGTTGCGGCGGGGCATGGCGGTGGGTCCTCTCCGGTGGTGTCGGGTGGGCGGTGCCGGGTGTCCGGGCGGACGGGTCAGTCCAGCCCGGCGCGCAGCTCGTCGGCGCGGGTCTGGGCGGCCAGAGCGGCCTGGGGGTTGATGGCGGCGCCCCGGGCGGCGGCCTCGGTGAGGAGGCGGATGAGGGCCTGGCGGGCGGCGGGGTCGAGGGCGGGAGCGGGACGGCCGTCTCGGGCGGCGGCGACCCTGGCGGCGAGGGGTTCGAGGTCGCGCAGGTCTGCCCGGTGCTGCGGGACGGCCGGGGTGCTGTCGTGCGGGCTCAACGGGTTCTCCGATCTGGTCGGTGCCGGCCGGGCGGCCGCGCCGCGCACCACGGCGCCCGCCGTCCCGGCCTGGATGGCTCGGGGGCGGCGGGCGCGGTGGTGGGCAGCGTCAGTGCCCGGGCGTCAGTGGGCGGCGCTCCAGATGAGCAGCAGGATCACGGCGAGCCCGACGAGGACGGCCTTGGGCGAGATGCTGGTGGTGGACTGCAGACGTCGTATCTCGGCGTGGATGGCGTCGCACTCGGCCTGGATCCCGCTGTGGGCTTTGCTGCCGGGGGTGAGGCCGGACAGGATCGCGGAGCGGTGGTGGAGCTTCTCGTACAGGGCCGCGATCTGTGCGTCGCGGGAGATGGCCAGGGCCACGGCGGGTGCCTCTCGGTCGGCGGTGCGGGATGGGGAAGGGAGGGGTGGGCCGGTGCTCGGTGCACCGGCCCACCCGGGAGGTTCAGTGCTGGTCGAAGGGCGAGCCCGGTGCCGGGACGGTCGGCCGGGCGGGCCGGGCCGTCTTGGGCTCGGGGGCCTGGATGGTGATCTGCGGCTGGACGTCGGTGCGGTTGATCACCATCGGGCGCAGCGAGAAGGTCAGGCCGCGCAGGGCGAACAGCGAGATGCCGGTGATGGCGGCGGCGGTCAGGCCGACGGCGACCGGGCGCCCGGTCTCGGGGGCGGCGGACCAGACCATGGCGAGGGTGGCGGTGGACCAGGCCGTCCAGCTGGCGCGCGCGATGGCACCGCGGGTGATGAAGGCGAGCAGCGCGGCGATCAGGCCGACGGTCTTCCAGACGTCGTAGGCGGTGGCCGGGGTGATCGGGTCGGCGGTGTGGGTGCCGAGGTAGGCGTGGATGGGGCCGGTGATCGCGGCGCGCAGGCCGTCGCCGCCGGCGGGCAGGTTCTGCGGCAGGTGCACGGCGCCGATCACGGCGCCGGCCGCGTTGAACAGGATGCCGCCGACGGTGCCCAGGACCAGGACCGCAAGGGTGATCGCAACCAGGTACGCGAGGGCGCGCACCCACGGTTCGGCGCCGGTGAAGTCGTCCAGGCCGGCGGCCAGCTCGCGGCGGCGCCGGTCGTACCAGCCGCCGGGGGCGGTCAGGGCGCGGGTCCGGCGCCGGGCCGACTCACGGACGCTGACGCTCGGCTGGTCCTGGGGGGCGGTGGGCTGGTTCACGGGGGTGCTGCTCCTGTTCGGGTCGGTGTCCTGGATGCTGGGGCCCGCCCCGGCGGTGCGGGGCGGGCCGGGTGGTGCTGGGTCAGCCGTTGAGGCGGATCGGCATCAGCAGGTGCTGGTAGTCGGTGTCGGCGAGGGCGCCGGAGTGCCCGGTGAGCAGGGCGGGCTTGGTGGCCGAGGTGGCGTGCAGGCGGGCCTCGGGCGCGGTGAGCGCCTTGAGGGCGTCGGCGAGGTAGCCGGGGTTGAACGCGATCGTGCCGCCGTCGAGGTGGCCGGTGGTGTCGCAGGGGATGCGGTCCACGGCGTGGGCGTCGTCGCCGTGGCCGGCCTCCAGGAGCAGCCGCCGTCCGTCGTCGGTGACGGTCAGGCGGACCGGGGTCTTGTCGGAGGCGACCAGGGCGACGCGCTTGAGGGCGGCCAGGGCCTCGTCGGTGGGGACGGTGACGGTCAGCTCGGCGTCGGCCGGGGCGGGGAACACGCCTCGGTAGCGCGGGAAGTCGCCGTCGAGGAGCCGGGTGCCGATGGAGGAGCCGGCGGTGGTGAGGGTGAGCTGGCCGTCGGACCAGCCGACGGCGACCGGGTGCTCGCCGGTCATCGCGCGGGTGGCCTCGGCGAGGAACTTCGCCGGGATGAGGATGGCGCCGTCGTCGGGCTTGTCCTTCTTCTTGCCGGTCTTGGGGGTCAGCGCCGGGAGGGTGCCGGTGGGCTGGACGGTCAGCTCGCGCACGGCGAAGCGGTAGCGGTCGGTGGCGGCCAGCGTGATCCGGTCGTCCTCGAGGAGCAGCTGCACGGTGGTCAGCACCGGCAGGCTCTCCTCGGTGCTCGCGACGACGGCGACCTGGGCGACGGCGTCGGCGAGCGCGTCGGCCTGGACAGTGAGCACGGTGTCCGGCACGCCGGGCAGCTGCGGGTACTCCTCGACCGGCAGGGTCGGCAGGGTGAAGCGCGCCGTCCGGGAGGTGAGGAGCAGCCGGGAGCCGGACAGCTCGATGTCGACCTCGGCCGCCTTCGGCAGGGTCTTGCAGATCTCGTTGAGGAGGCGGCCGGAGACCAGCGCGGTGCCGTCGTCGGCGATCTCCGCGTCGACGCGGGTGGTCGCCGCGGTCTCATAGTCGAACGCGGCCAGGTGCAGGCCGTGCTCGTCGGTGCGCAGCAGGATGCCGGCGAGGACCGGGACGGGGGCGCGGGTGGGCAGGGCGCGGGCGGCGAAGGCGACGGCCTCGGCGAGCACGTTGGCGAAGACGCGGAGCTTCACGGGGTCCTCCAGGACGGTGGGGGTGGGTCAGGCTCTGGTGGTGGTGAGGGCGGCGAGTTGGTCACGCTCGTCGTCGGACAGCTCCGAGCACGGCAGGCAGGAGCCGAGGGTCTTGAGCGGGAGGCAGGCGTCGTAGCGGACGAGGCACAGCGGGCACGTTTGGCGGGCGGCGATCGCCCGGTCGAGGGCGGCTGCGCGGCCCGGCGTCATCGGTCGCACCGGCTTGGCGGCGTCGATCCGGTACAGGTAGCCGTGGCGGCGGCCGCGATGGCACACCACCTGGGCGGCGGGCTCCTGGGCGGCCGGGCGCAGGCCCATGGCGCGCAGCTGGCGGCGGGTGGCCAGGCCCTCGGGGCCGAACTTCCAGGGGAAGGTGGGGAGGCCGCCGTGGTGGCGGCCTTCGGGGTCGAGGTCGATTGCGCGCACGCTGCTGCTCTCCGTTCCGGTGTGGTCGGGTGGTGCGGGCCGGTCGGCCGGTGACGGCCCCGGGCACGGGCCCGCCCACCCGGCCGGCGTTCGGCGGGGTGGGCGGGTGTGGCCGGGGGCGAGGCTGGTCGGCCGGTCAGCGGTAGAGGCGGCGGCCGTCGTCGTCCGTCTCGGGCAGGCACCCGCCGCACAGGTCGCCGCTCTCGCCCTCCGGGGCCATGTAGCGGTGCTCGCCACAGAAGTAGTCGCCGCAGCCGTGCTCTCCGCCGCCGGGCTCGTCGCCGCACAGGTAGGCCAGGCCGCGGTCGATCTCGGTGGGGCACTCGTCCTGGCCGCAGACCGTGGGGACGCCGTAGCCGGCCTCGATCTCGGTGCCGTCGGCGCGTCGGACGGTGTAGTGGGCGTTGCCCATGCCGGTTCTCCTTTGCGGTGGTGTCGGTGTCGGTCAGCCGTTGTTGTTGGTGATGGAGCCTCGCCATCCGGCGCTCTGCTTGCCGATGTGGGTCTGGTGGGTGCGGTGGACCAGGGCCAGCACGGTGCCGGTCGCGCTGGAGCCGTCGCCGCTGGTAGTCGCGGAGGCCCCGGCACCGGCGCTGGAGGCCACGGAGCGGAGCTTGCCGAGCAGCGCGGCGACACCGATCGCCACGGCGGCCACCGTGGCGGCCGCCCACATCAGGACCTTGCCGATCTGGTCCGCGTACGGGGCGACCTCGCCGACACCGGCGCCGACCATCCAGGTCAGGCCGCCGAGGGCGAGTGCGCCGGCGCAGCTGTAGAGGATGCCCTGACGCAGTGCCAGCGGTAGGCCCTGCTCGGCGGCGGGCTGCGCCTGGACGGCCGGAGTCGGGGCGGGCTGCGCTTGGGCGGCGGCCGCGGCGGCGGCGAGCGGGTTGTGCACGGGGACGGCGATGACCTTGCCGTCGACCAGGGCGGGGATCAGGGCGGGGGTGGTGGGGGAGGGCTGGAGCGGGACGGCGACGACCTGGCCGTCGAGGGAGGCCGGGACGAAGCCCTCCTGGAGGAGGTAGGCGTTGAGGTCGACCACCTGGTCGGCGGCGGTGGCGGGGCCGGTGTAGATGCTGTCCACGGGGTGCTCCAAGGGGTGGCGGGCTGGGGCGTGCGGGGCTGGGGGCGCCGGGCGCCTTCTGGGGCCGCCGGGCCCCTGTCGCCGGGTGGCGGCGGGGTCCGGCGGCCCTCGGAGAGGCCGGGAGCGGGTTACTGCTCGGGGGTCCAGGTGCGGAACAGGCGGGCGGGGGCGGCCGGGTGGGGGGCGTGGGTGCCCAGGCCCGGGGTGAGGCGGGCGGTCATGGTGACCTGGTGGGTGTGCCGCAGGGCGGTGGTGGTCAGCGGGAGCGGGGGCTGGAACACCACGCCCCAGGTCTCGATCCGCAGGCCGATGCCGGCCGGGCGGCCGGTGAGCGCGATCTCCTCGACCAGGCGCACCGTCTCCTCGCAGGTGGACAGGTGGGGCCAGTCCCCGAGGGTGGTGGTGATCAGCGGGTGTTCGGGGCTGGGGGAGTAGGCCGTGTTGTCGCCGGTCTCGCCCAGGCGGCCGCGCAGCAGGCCGACCGCTTCGCGCAGCAGGGTGACGGTGTCGGCCTTGGTGGTGGCGGTGCGGGCGGCCAAGCCCGGGCGGGCGCCGTAGGGGTCGGCGACCCACGGCTCGGTGAGCGGGCAGGCGTGCTCGGCGGCGACCAGGTGGTCGATCAGCGTGCTGGACCCGGCACCGGCGCGGGCGCTGATGTGCAGGTGCACGGCGCCGTTGCTTTTCCACAGCGGCACCCGGGCCACGGTGCCGTCGGCGTAGCGGCCGATGGCGACGGTGCCGGTGGCGGTGTCGATGAGCTGGTCGGCCGGCGGGCGGGGCGCCGGATCGGCGAGCTGGGCGGTCTCCTCGTGCTGGCGGGTCAGTTCGGCGTAGCGCTCGGCGGCGTGGGCGGAGGTCATGGCGTGGTGTCCCTTCGGGATGCGGTCGTGCCCGCCGCTCCGGGATGGGGCGGCGGGCACGGTCGGGGGGCGAGGGTGGTCAGTCGTTGATGCGGCTGGCGCGGCCGAGCGCGAGGATCTCGCGGAGCAGGCGGGCCGTCTCGGGGGACTGCTTGCCGGCGCGGGTCTGCCCGGCCAGGT
This sequence comes from Kitasatospora sp. NPDC056800, assembly GCF_042789775.1. Classification (NCBI taxonomy): domain Bacteria; kingdom Bacillati; phylum Actinomycetota; class Actinomycetes; order Kitasatosporales; family Streptomycetaceae; genus Kitasatospora; species Kitasatospora sp. NPDC056800. The sequence continues at coordinate 43,887 of NZ_JBHUAL010000021.1, forward strand.
ACGCGGCCTCGTCGAGGACGAAGACGACCTGGCGCGGCAGCTCGGGGCGCCGAGGGGCAGCGGGCAGCACCCGGCGGCGGCGCAGCTCCATCGCCGCCCGCAAGGCGGTGAGCGTCTCCTCGACGGTGCTCTCGCCGATCGGTCGCCGGCGCACGCGCGGGTCGAGGGATGCCTCGGCGAGGAACAGGTCGATGGAGCTGACCTGGCCGGTGATGAGCGGGGAGTGGGCGGCGGGGGTGTTCACGGGCGGGTCCTTCCGGGCGTGGTGCTGGCGGGCGGGGCGGGCGGGTGGTCAGACGCGGATGCTGCCGACGAGGTGGCCCAGGCCGGTGAGGAACTGGTTGATGGTCGGGCCCAGGCCGGTGCTGGCGAGGGTGAAGCCGAACAGCACGAGGGCCAGGGCGGGCCAGAAGCCGACGGCGCGGCCCCGGTAGAGGACGACGGTGATGACGCCGAAGAGGGCGGCGAGGGAGACGGTGACGGCCACGGTGGCTCCTGGCGGGTCTCGTAGGCGGGCGGACAGGCGGGCCGGATCTGGTGTTTGCTGGCCGGGCCTGGTGGTACGTCAGGTTCGGGCTGCGCCCCGCGCCGGTTGGTGCGGGGTTTGGAGACGAGGGGGCGCTATGGCGCACGTGCACTACAGCTGTTGGAACTGCGGTGCGGACAACCGTGTGCACGGTGAGGGCTGCGACTGCTGCGATGTCGTGGAGATCCCGGAGTCGTGGTCCTGCTGGGACTGCGACGCGGAGAACTTCTCCTTCGACTGACCGCCGCTGCGTCCCGCCGTGGCGCGTGGTCAGCCGCGCAGGCCCCGCAGGGCGTTGCGGACGCCGCCGAGGCTGACCTTGCGGCCGCCGTCGGCGTTGACGGCGGCGAGGACCTCGAGGTCGTCCAGGTCCTCGCCTTCGGTGTGCTCCAGGACGGCCAGGACGCGGTCGGTGAGGTTGAGGCGGGAGGCGGTCCGCGGCTCGGAGGCGGAGGCGGGGATCATGGGGGCCGGCGCGCTGCGCGCGCCCTGGCCTCCGCCCCGGCCCCGGCCGCCCGCTCCGTTTTCGGGTTCCTCGAACTTCTCCGGGCACGCGGCCTGGTAGGCCTCGATGCCGTCCAGCTTCCCGGCGTAGGCCTCGCCCGCGTCCTGCCAGGACTCCTTCTCCAGCACGGCGTGCGGGCCGTCGCCGTACAGGGCGAGCATCTCGGGGTCCAGGCCCTCGGTCGGCACCTCGGAGCCGACCTTGAAGAACCGCATGCGGGCGGTGGGGTGCAGGCCGGAGAGGTGGTAGCCGCTGCCCTGGGTGCCGGGCCGGTCCTCGTCCGCCTCGGTGTCGTCGAACTGCGACACGAGCTCGACGGCGCCGGCGTACTTGGGGATCTGGGCAAGCTTCTGCCCGGCCGGGAGCAGGCCGTCGGAGACGAGCTGGCGCATGAGGTTGCTGGTCCAGCGCAGCAGGATCACCTCGCCCTCCTTGAGCATGGAGCGCAGGGTGTCGGATCCGCCGAGCTCCTCGAGGTGGCCGGCCTGGGCGAACAGCGCGATGCCCATGCCCAGGCTTCGGCCGGTGCGGCCGATGTCCTTGATGTAGAAGGTCGCCTCGTCCCTGTAGGGGGCGCCCTTCTCCAGCAGGCGGTTGGCCTCGTCCAGGATGATGTACATCAGCGGGTCCGGGCGGTCCATCAGGAACTTGGAGCGGCCGGCGGCGGCGTACCTGATCTCGCGGGCCTTCATGATGTTCCAGAAGGTCCGCAGCTGGGCGATGGCGCCTTCCTGGGTGTAGACGCACCAGTCGCAGTTGCCGCGGGCCTCGGGGGCGGACTGGCCGCCCTTGAGGTCGGAGTAGAACACGCCGACCCCGGAGCGCTTCATCCCGGCGAGGATGATCTGCCCGCCGGTGGACTTCCCGGCGCCGGTGGTCCCGAAGAGCAGCATGCGCTGCGCCGACCCGGACTTCGGGTCGTACAGGCGCACCTTGGTGCGGCGTCCGTTGTGGTGCAGGCCGACCCAGATCCGGCCGGTGGAGTCCATGGTCAGGTGTTCGGGGCCGGGCAGGATCACGTCGGTGAGGGGGTCTTCGGGGTAGATGGTGACCAGGCCCTCGCTGCCCTGGGTCTCGACGGCAAGGCGGGCGGGGTCCTTGATGTTCATCGCGTCGGCCAAGCGGGCCATGTCGTAGCCGATGACGTCGCCGGGCGGCGCCTTGACGGTCAGTTCGTAGATGAGGCCCACGTCAGCGCAGTTCCTTCGTGTCGGTGTCGATGATGCGCACGCCGGTGATGACCGTGCCGGGCATGCCCTTGGGGGCGATGTTCTTCACCCAGTGCGTGTAAGGGTCCGTGGCCTGGTCGGCGGTGCCGACGGTCAGGCGCCGCACCCCGGCGCCGCGGCCGGCGACCTTCGCGACGGTGATCTCCGCCTCGTCCCAGTCCAGGAGGGCCGACAGGGCGGTGATGGAGATCGTGGGCACCGGCGCGCCCGGGTGGGCGGCGCGGATCAGCCCGGCCATCGCCTTCTCCCCGGTGCGCTCGACGTCGGTGAGCACGGTGCCGGGGGCGACGCCGCCCTCGACGGCGACCCGCTGCGCCCACCACAGGGACATCGGGTGGGTGGAGCCGGCCGGGGCAAGGGTGGCGGCCTGCTGGTCCCGGGTCTGCTGGACGGCCTCGGGGGTGAGGGACCGCTCGCGGCCGGCCAGGACGCGGGCCGTGCGGGCCGGGCGGGCCTTCCAGGTGGCGGCCGCCCACGTGGCGTCGAGCGCGAGCTCCCACCAGTGCAGGCCGTGGACCAGGCGCTCAGTGACGAGCAGTGCGGCCGCGCTGACGGGGGCCACGAGGTAGAGGGCGGTGGCGGCGTCGCGGACGCGGCCCTTGGGCAGGGTCGCGGACCACAGCAGGCCCCAGGCGGTGGCGGTGCCGGCGCCGCCGAGGGTGACCGTGAGGGGGAGGACGTCGGTGGTGAGGGCGCCGGCGGCCAGTCCGGCCGTGCCGGCGAGGGTGGCGGCGCGCCCGACGTGGCCGCGGGCGACGGCGATGCGCCCGCGCAGCGGGCCGAGGGACAACAACGGGGGGCTCCTTCGCGGGCGCCGCCGAGGTGGGCGGCGCTTCGGTGGAAGGGGGCGGCCGGTCCGTCCCGTCACCTGGGGCGGCACCGGCCGCCCCGGGGCGGGGTCAGCGGTTGCTGTAGAACTCGCGGACGGCCATCTGGCCCTCCTTGTTGGCGGCGGCCTCGTCGACCGGGCCGTAGTCGGCCTCGTGGGCGTCGGCGGTGGCCTGGAACGCGGTGGACAGGTCCTTGGTGGCCTCCGCCATGGCCTCGGCCTCGGCGAGGACGGAGAGCATGACCGTCGCGGCGTCGCGGTGCTCAGCGACGGTGTCGGGGTCGACGTCCAGGGAGGCGGCCTGGTCGGCGAGTCGCTGCACCGACTCGGCGCAGTCCTGGACGTACTCGTAGGTGCCGGTGACCTGTTCGGACAGGCCGGCCAGGCGCACGGCCGCGATGGCGAGCTGGCTGACGACCACGGCGTACTGGACGGCGTCGTGGATCAGCCCGCCGGCGGCGGCCAGTGCCCGGCCGGCGGAGGCCATGAGGCCGCCGCCGGCCGGGTCCGCCGGGCCGGGCCGCTCGGCGGGCAGGTCGGCGGGGGCGTCGTGGACGGTGGCCGGGGTACTGCTGGTGACCGGCACGAGGTCGCTGTCGCTGTCGGACATGAACGGCTCTCCTTCTACTTGCCGTGGTACTCGCGCTCGGCGGGGGCGGTGTGGCCCATGTCGCGCACGGTGTCGGCGAACGCCTTGTCACGGCGGGCGGCGTTGGCCCCGGCCTGGGCGATGGCCTCGGAGGCGGCCGGGATGGTCTCGGCGACGGCCTCCGCCTTCGCCTTGACCGTCTCGGCCTTCTCGATCAGGGCGGCGACCATGCCCTCCAGGACGCCGGGGACCTTCAGGTCGGTGACCTTCGCGTGCAGGGCCTCCAGGCGGCCGAGGAGCTTCTCGCAGCCCTCGGCCGCCAGGCGGGCCTCGTCGGCGCCGGCCAGGATCTCCTCCGCCATGTCGGCGTCGGCCTCGATGACGTCGTAGATCGTCAGGTCCGCGTCGGCGTACTGGGTGCCGTGCGCCGCTCTGGGCACGGGGATGGTCACGGGTCGTCCTCCGGGAGCGGGCGGGGCAGGGGGCATCGGGATCGGGCGGGTGGTGCCGGGCCGGGCGTGCGGGGGGTTGTAGGGGGCCCGGGGAAGCGCGGCCTGGCCCCGGCCGATCGCGGGAGCGTCCGCGTCGGGATCGGGCCGGTCCGCCCGGCGCACCGTGGTACCCGGGCTGTGGACCCACCCCGGCGGCGGCCCGAAAGTTTCACCGGGCTGGGTCCGACTGCAGTCAACGCACCTGCACACCCACGAATAGTGCTGCGTTCCCGGCCGGGGTCCCAGCGGGTCCGCGCCCTCGTCGAACCCGTCGTCCCCGAACGGCGAACCCGGCCAGATGTACTTCTTGTAGTGCCTCCACCAGCTGTCCCACCGCCACCTGCGGTACGCCTCACGCCACTCGGCGTCGTCCTGCCGGCCCTTCCGGGCGCGGCTGGCGCCGGCCCGCTCGGCCCGCGCCCGTGCCCGCCGCGCCCGGTGCTCCTGCTTCTCGTCGTGCTTCCTGCGCTTCCTGTCCGCGGGGCTGCCGGGGGCGGTGGTGCCGGGGGCGGTGGTGCCGGGCTTGCGCACGCGCCAGGGCCTGGAGCCGGTGGCGCCGCCGGGGGTGAACAGCCTCTTGGCGCGGCGGCCGGTGGTCGGACCGTCGCCGGGGGAGGCGGCGTTCCCCGCGTGGTCACCGGAGGTGGTGCCGGCGTTGTCGCCGGCCTTGGCCGATGCGGGCCGAACGGCGAGTTCGGTGCCCGGGGTGCCCGGCTTCGTCGCCCCGGTCTCCGTGGTGACGCCGGGGTCCGTCGGGTCCTTGGGCTTCCTGCCGTTGAGGATCCGGTCGACCGCCCGCTTGCGGAGCGCGCCGCGGATGGTGGCCGGGGTGGCGCCGTCGCCGCCGTGGGCGCCGGTGGGCTTCCAGGTGCCGGTGGTGATCCGGTCGGCGGCCCGGCGGCGGGCCGCTCCGCGGATCGTGTCCGCTCCGGCCGGCTGCCGCCCCGGCCGGTCCATCCGGTCGGCCTTGTCCTTCCAGTCGGTCTTGTTCCTCCGGTCGGCGGGGTCCTTCGGGCCGGGGCCCTGCCGCTTGTCCGCCGGACCGTTCAGGATCCGTCCGGCGGCACGCTGGCGGGCCGCTCCACGGATCGTGTCCGGCCCGGCCGGCTGCCGACCGAGGCGGTCCCGGCTGGTGTCCGACGGGCCGTTTCCACCGCCGTTTCCACCGCCGTTCCCGCGGCCTTTCCGGTCATCGGAATTGCCCTCCGGACCGCGCTTTCGCCCGGAGTCCTCCAGGGCCCTCCTGCGGGCCTCCCGGACCCTCTCGGGCCCGGTGGTGCCCGCCGGACCCGGACGGCCGTCCTGCCCCGCCCCACGGCCCGTCTCGGACCTCCGCTGCGACGCGCCACCAGGCCCAGACTGCCCGGTGGAACGAAACGTCGAAGGCGTTCCGCCATTCATCCTCGCCGAATTCGGGGATGAATTCGAACCGGAATTCCGCGAGCCCCGGCCGAATTCCGGACCGGCCTGCCCGCGCCCCGGCTGCTGCGCCGCGAGGGCGGCGGAGCGGGCCCTTTCGAGTTGGGTGTTCGCTTTTCCGGTGGTCGCGCCCTGCTGGTCCCGGACGGCTTTGTGGTGCTCGGCTCGGGCCTTCAGGTATTCGACCGTGTGATAGGCGCCGCGCAGGGCCGCGACCGTGATCCCGGCCATCATCACGGTGGACATCGAGGCGACCCCGGCGAGCGATCCGGAACCGGCGGCCGGGGCGGCCTCCATTCCGCTGGCCGCGGTTTCCGTTTCCCCGCCGAGGACGGGGGCCTCGGGAATGGAAAGGGACGCCGGCGGGGCGAATTCGGTGGTCAGCGGGGCCAGGGTCGGCATGCCGTCGCCGGGGCCGTCCTCGCCCACGACCCCCGGCAGGGTCAGGCCGGGGAAGCCGAGCACGGTCCCCGTGGTGTCGTCGGCCATCCGGCCGCCTCCGATCGTTCGTCACTGTCCGTCACCGAATCGGGGCCTCTCGCGTGCGCGCACCGTGCGCGCACTTGGGGGCCCCGGATGACGGCATCGCAGCGGTTTCGGTGAGCGCGAAGAGTCACGCCGCCGACCGGCCCGTCAGGAGCCGGCCCGGGCCTGCGTCCACGCGGTGAGCATCCGCACCAGGTCCATCCACGCCGCCTCGTCCCGGCCGGCCATCGTGCGGGCCAGGTCCCACAACGCCTGCGCGCGGTCGGAATTCGTCGCGGTCGCCGCGATGCGCTGGTTCCAGTGGGCGGCCTGCCCCGGTGTGAACGCCACGAATTCACGCCTCCTTCAAGAAATCCAGGAACGTCGCGGCGGACTTTTCCTGGACCTTTTCCACGCCGGTTTCACTCTGACCTTCGGAGAATCCGGAAGCGATTCCATGGAGGCCCGCCGCCGTGTCCACGGCCTGCATTCCACGACCCTTCTTCGCTTCGGCCTTTCGGGCCTTCCTGAGCGCCTTCGCCGCCGCGCGCTGCTCGCGCTTGACCGGGAGCTCCTTGTAGAAGCGGGTGTATTCCGCGTCGATGTCTCCGGCGTCGTTCAGGGCCTCCCGGAGGTGCTTTTCCAGGGCCGCCATCGGCCGGGTCGCCCGGAACGCCCTGACCTTGGGTTCCAGGGGCTTGTCGCCGTCGATCCGGATGTTTTCCAGGGCCGCGCGGTACTCGCTCAGCAGGCCCTGGACCTCGTTGGCGATCTGCCGCAACCGCTCGCGCTGCTGGGCGGCGTACAGGGCGGTGCCCTGCGGCTTGAGCAGGTGCTCCGACGTCCATCCGTTCTTGTGGTACTGGGACACGTGTCCTCCAGGTGATGAGCTGTCGACCCGGACTCCGGCCGGATGGCCGGGTCGCTACGGTGGTGCTCGGCGCCGGGGCCGGACGCCTTCGCCCGCCCCCGGAACACCCCTGGTCAGAGGGTGTGCCGGGGGCCGGCCGAGAGGCCCGGATCTCGGTGGACGGGACGGCCGGTCAGCGGCGGCGGCGCAGTCAGGGGTGGCACCACCAGCAGTCGGGGCCGTGGTCGTGTTCGGTGCGGGCGTGGATCAGGAACAGCGGGGTGGCCACGACGATCACGGCCATCAGGGGGAGGGTCGCGATGGCCAGGACGAGGCTGATCAGGTGCATCGGGGGCTCCTTGTGCTCGGTACGGTGGTGGTCGGCGCCGCTGGCGCCTCGGTGCCTCGGCACCTTCGCGGGCCACCAGGGCGTTAGCCGCGCCCTGGTGGCCGTCGGAGAGGCCGGGATCTGGTGGTGCTGAGGGATGGTCAGGCCGCGAGGGCATCGCCGTCGTGGCCGGCCTGCTGGGTGCGGCGCGCGGTGACGATCTCCCGGGCGCGGTCGCGGCGGTCCTGGCGGGTGCCGCCGGTGATGCCGAATGCCCGCTCGATGTAGCGGAGCGTCACGACCTCTTCGCCGAACTTCTCGATCATGTCGGCGATGGCCAGGGCCTGGCGTTCGGCCGGGCTACGGCTGGCGTTCTCGTGGGCTACGGCCGCGGCCTCCAGGGCTACGGCCATCTCCTGCTCCAGCCGGGCGGACGCCGCCCGGGCGGCGTCCGCGCGCTGCTTCTCCTCGGCCTCGCGGCGCTCGGCTTCGGCCCGGGTCACAGCCGCCTTCGCGCGGGTTACGGCTGTCTCCTTCTCGGCTACGACCTTCTCCTTCTCGGCCACGGCCTTCTTACGGGCGGCCTCGGCGGCGGCCTCGGCGGCCTCCTCGCGCTGCCGGTTCAGCCGGGAGAGCTCGGCGTCGCTGGCGGCTGCGGACTTGGCCATCTCGGCCTGGACCGCCTCCGCCTTCCGGGTCGCCTCCAGCTTCGCCAGGCGCTCCTCCTCGGCCGCCTGACGCTCCAGCTTCTCCCGCTCGATCCGGGCCTTGAGCTGGGCCTCCTCCGCACCGCGGCGGATCTCGGCGGCGTCGGCCTCGGCCTGCGCGGTGGCCTTCAGGGCAGCGGCCTCGGCTTCGGCGGCGGCCTGCGCCGCCTCCGCGTCGGCCTGCGCGGTGGCGACCCGCAGGGCCAGCTCGTGCTTCCGTACCACCGCGTCGGCGGCCGTACGGGCCTCCTCTGCGGCGGCCTTCCGCTCGGCCTCGGCGAGCAGGCGCCTGGCATCGGCGGCGGACTTCGCGGCGGCGATCTCCGCCTCCCGCTCAACGGCGCGGAGGGCTTCCGTAGCCTGCTCCTCCTGCATCCGTAGGGCCAGTGCCCGGGTCCGTACCTCCGCCTCGTGGCTCCGTACCGCGTCCTGCTCGGCCCGCTGCGACGGGACGCTCAACGCGTCCTCGACCGTGATGCCGTACGGCGCGAGCGTGAGGGGCAGCATCTCCTCCCGTGAGGCCGCCCTCCTCCACCTCTTGCCGTGACGCTGGGTGAGCAACTCGCGGTAGACGATCCGCTCCTGATTCAGGCGCAGCGCGGTCTCGTAGGAGCGGATCTCCCACAGCTTCATCTGCCGGGCGATGCGGGCGGTGGAGATGGGGGAGAGGAGCCAGCGGGAGGGGCGGACGCCTTCCATGCGCTGGCGGCCGCGCAGGCGGCCGATGTGGCCGGCATACAGGTGGGCGGCGATCTCGCTGAAGACGACCCAGAGGGCGGCGAGGCCGGCGTGTCCGGCAGCGGCGGTGCCGGAGGTGCCGGCTTGCCAGTTCAGCCAGATGGTCAGCCCGGTCAGGGCGCGCGGCACCCACTTGACCCAGGCGGCCTCCCGTTCCCAGCGGACGAGCAGCAGGTTGACGATGCTGAACGCGAGGATCGCCAGGTCGACCGCGACCGGCAGCATCCACGGCTCCTCCCAGCCCCAGCCGCCGTCCTTCGCCGGCAGCGCGGCCTTGGCCTCGACCGCCTGGTAGGAGGCGACCAGGCCGATGGTGGACACCCCGACCGCCAACGCGGCCCCGATGCCGGCCAGCCACTTCTCCCACCGCGCCAGCACGATCTGCTGCTCCACCGGTGCCGGCGCTTCCTGCTGTTCGCGGGCCACGTACACGCTGTCCGTCACCTGCTCGCCTCCTTCGTCGTCGTGGTGTCGCCGGTGGCGGCCGGGATCGCCCGGCAGTCGGCGGCGTGCTCGTTGGCCCGTCGGCGCATGTCGTCGCGGTCCCGGATGGTGTGGCCGTCGCTGTCGGCGCCGCAGGCCAGGCACTGCCAGGCGTGGCGGCGTCCCTCGGCCAGCGTGTAGTCGTAGGGGTCGGCGCCGTACGTCCCGGGCTCCGCGGTCACCACGGCCAGGCCACCGCCGGCGGTCCGGAACCGGAGCACCGTGCACTCCGGCTCGGCGGCGGGAGCGGCAGCCGCCGCCCGGCCGCGGACCTGGGCCAGCTCCAGGCGCAGCTGCCTGATGGCCTCCGCGTCCTGGTCGAACCGGCGCAGCGCGGTGCCCGAGGTCCGGAGGTTGCGCTGGCGGAGGGCCGTGTTCCGTGCGGTCAGCTCGGCCACCCGGTCCTCCACGCTGTCGTGCAGGTCCTGTGCGGGCTTCAGGCCCAGGTCCTGGCGCAGCAGGCTGTTCTCCTCGGCGAGCTTCTGCTGGATCCCGGCGGCGGCCGCCAGCAGCACGGCGGTCTCGGCGAGCTGTGCCGCCAGGTCGTCGGCCTCGGCGGAGCGGGCGCGCAGCCGTTGGAGTTCGCTGCTCTTGGTGATGGTCAGCACCAGGGCTGTCCTCTCTTCCAGGGGTGGGGTGTCAGGCCCGTCGGGCGGAGGTGCGGCCGGCGGTCAGGCGCGGGTGGTCGCGGTGCGGACGACGGCGAGGGCGAGCTCGACCGCCTCGGCCCAGTCCCCCAGGTCGGCGGGCCCGCCGGTGGCCCGCGCCGCCAGGTGGCGGCTGGTCAGGTCGGCGAGGGCGGCCTCGGCGATGCGGTGCGCCTCGTCGGGGTGGACGAAGTCGGCCTCCAGCTCCGCGATCAGCACCCGGATTCCGGTGCTGATCCGCCGCGCCAGGGACCCGAGCTGCGGGTCGGAGGCGCGCCTCAGGAGGGTGGTGGTGACGCGCAGCCGGGTCTGCTCGGCCAGCTCCTCGACCTGGGCGAGCAGGCCGGCGCGGCCGTGGGCCAGGTCGATCTGCTCGCGCAGGTCGACGACCCGGGCGGCCGGGGCCCGCCGGATCCCGTGCCAGGCCCGGGCGTACTCGCGCTCGGCCGTGATCGCGGCCGCCTCGCGGGCCTTGCGAGCGGCGCGCCGGGCCAGGCGCTGGGCCGGGTCGTCCAGCTGGCGGCCGAGCTCCGCCAGCGGCTCCAGCGGGTCGGGGGTGTCGGGGGAGAAGGTCAGGCCGAAGTACGCGGCCATCTCGTCGAGCTCGCTCATTGGGTGTCCTCCTGTAGAAGGGGAGAGGGGGCGGGCGGTGCGTCAGGCACCGGCGAACACCGCCACCCCGCGGCCGGTGATGTGCGGGCGCGGGGCGGCGGCGAACGGCAGCAGTACCCCGGCGGCGGTCAGTTGACGCTGAGGTAGCCGCTGGTGACGCGGCGGCTGACGTCGAGGTGCCGGGTGCCGGTGAGCGTGGCGTGGCCGGAGGTCAGGCCGACGGAGAGGCGGCCGCGGCTGGCCGGCGTCGCGGCGATGTGGGCGTGGCCGGAGGTCAGGGTGAGGCGGGCGTCGTCGCCGTCGTAGGCGTGCACGCCGAGGTGGCCGGAGGTCAGGACCGCGGTCAGTTTCCGGGTGACCCGGGCGACCGTCGCGCGGCCGGAGGTGAGGTCGACCGTCAGGTCGCCGACCTCGTCGGCGCTGAGGGTGCCGGAGCCGGAGTAGTCGAGGGCTTCCAGCGGGCCCGTCGCCTGGGTGGTGGCCGTGCGGGTGGTCAGTCGCACCCAGGAGGTCGGCGGCAGGGTGACGGTGGTCTCGATCTCGGCGGGGGTGCCGCCGTTGACGGCCTGGGTGACGTCGACGCCGTTGATGATGACCCGGCCGCTGATGCCGCCGTAGAAGTTGAAGCCGTCCATGCCGCCGACGCGGCCTCCGCTGATGTTGATGTCGCCGCCGGAGATGATCGTGCCGCCGGTGGAGGACGACAGGCCGGGGACCTCCGGAACGGTCACCGTGATCCGCTGGCCGACCTGCTCGATCCCGGTGTTGCGGACCGCCTCGGCGACCGGGCCCGACTCGGCGGCGGTGCTGACGGTGATGCCGGCCTGCGTGGCGGCGCGGTCGACCCGGATGGTGATCCGGCCGCTGTGCTGGGTCAGGTCGAGGCCGGCGGGGCCGGCGGGCGCGGTGTGGGTACGGGTGGTGGTCATGCGAGTTCCCCTTCTCTTCAGGTCTGCGAACCGGTGCGTCGGGCACCGACGAACACCGCCGCCCCGCACCCGGCAGGTCCGGGACGGGGCGGCGGCGAACGACAACCAACCGACGTGGTCAGGCCAGGGCGGCGAGGCGCTGGAGCGCGGCGACGGTCTCCGGGTGGGCGGCCTCGCACAACGCGTGGCGCTGCTCCAGGAGCGCGCCGCCGACGGCCGGCTGCTCCAGGACCGGGTCGGCCCAGCGCGCGAGGTCTCGCGCGTCGAGCTCGTCCATGTACGCGGCCAGCTCGGCCTGGTCGTCCTCCTCGTAGTCGCGGTGCATCTGCTCCAGCCCGGCCTGCCAGGCGTCGTACTCCTCGGTCGTCATCACGAGCGGGTCCTCTCTGGTGAGCGCCGCCGGGAGTGCCCGGCGGCGCAGGGTTCGGGGCTACTTCGCGGTCGGCTGCTCGGGCGCCGGCTGCGTCGGCCGGGCCGGGGCGGCCTGGTCCGGCCGGCGGTGGACGGTGCGGGCCGTGGCCTGCGCCGAGAGGCGCAGCATCAGGTCGGTGTCGTAGGTGGAGCTGGGGACGCGCGCGGTCATCGGCCGGACCCGCTCTGCTTGGAGGTGATCGGCGGGTTCTCGGGGGCGGGCGTGCTGCCCTGGCCGTTGCTGCCGCCGTACGAGCGGGAATCGGCGAGGTGGGTGATCGTCACTTCTTTCCTCCGGGGGTCGCGGCCTTCAGGGCTTCGGCGGCGGCGCGTGCGGCGGCCTTGGCGGCAGCGGCGGCGGCCTTTGCGGCGAGCAGCTTGAGCAGGGCGTCGGAGGCCATGGCGCTACCCGGCGATGGGGAGGGTGCGGAGGGCCGCGACGGCGGCGGAGACGGTGGTCGGGAGCGGCCGGGGGGTCGGGATCGCGGTGACCGGCGGGGTGTCGGCGAGGTCGTCCAGGTCGATGACGGCCTGGCGGATCGCGTGGGCGGCGGCGGTCGAGCGCTGGCGGACCCGGCGGACCTTGGTGTGCAGCAGGATGAGCAGGCCGTCGAGGCCGCGGGCGTGGTCGGGGTAGAGGCCGGCGGCGACGTCGGTCCAGACGGCGGCGGCGAGGTCTTCGTCGAGGTCGGTGGCGGCCGGGTTGATGTCGGCGAGGTGCTCGGCGGCGGCCACGAGCAGGCGGCTGGAGTAGCGGCCGTACAGCTCGTCGTAGTCGGTGGTGCCGGCGGTCTCCGGGGTGTCGACGGAGAGTGCCATCATGGTGTTCACGGTCGTTGTCCTCTCGTCTATTGCTGGTGGGTGGGGCGGCCGGCGATGGCCTCGGGGTTGCGCCCCCGGGGTCGTCTTGCTGCTCTGTGCCGCGTGTACGAGCAGCCACGGCCGCCGCCGACCCCTGATCTGCGGGGTCGGCGGCGGCCGTGGTCGTTCGTGCTGTTGACGGGTCAGGCGCGGTCGTTGCGGATGCTGTCCAGGTAGAGGGCCTCGAAGAGGATGCTTTCGGCGGTCGGCCGCACGTGCCGGGACTCGCAGTCGCTGGCCCAGGCCTGGTGGGTGAAGCAGGTCTCGCGGTCGTCGGCGTGCATCCCCGCGTCCTCCTTGTCGTTGTCCCGGGCGAGCGCCGCGGCGAGCTTCTTGGTGATCTTCTTGGCCATGGGAATCCCCTTCGGCTGGGTGGGCTGGCTGCCGTACGGACAGCCACGGCGCCGCCCACCCCGACCTTCGGGGTGGGCGGCGCCGTGGTCGTTCGTGCCGCTGGCGGATAGCCGGATGGTCAGGACTCGTAGAACCAGGCGAAGGGGACGGGGACGTCGGCGCCGGCCTCGTCGATGACCTCGACGCCCCACGCCCTGCCGCGGCTGACGGACCACATCACGGCCGGGCCGATCCGGTCGAGCTGCTCCTGAGTGAACCGCCGCTCGGACAGACGGTCCTCGGGGCCGTAGCAGTAGGTGTAGCGGAGCAGGAACGACGGCTCGGGCTCCGCGGCGGCAGAGGTCTCGGTGCGCGAGTCCGGGGTGGTACCGGTGAGGGTCTCGATCGTGGTGGTCATGTCTGCCTCCAGGGCAAGACGAGGCGGCGAGGGCGAGGGCGAGGCGACGGCCGCCGTCCACCCCGGCGGGTCGGGGTCGGCGGTCGTGACGGTTCGTGCTGCTGGTGGCGGGTCAGGCCGAGCGGCGTCCGGGCCGGTTCTCCTCCGGCTCGGGGGCGGCGCCGAGGTACTGCCCGATGAGGTATCCGGGGACGACGGCCGCGCACTCGTGCCACGACGGCTGGTCGCGTGCCGACGGGACGCGGGCCACGCCGTGCTCCGCGCCGTCGCGGGTACGGGCCAGGTAGGCGACCAGGTGGGTGCGCATCAGGCCGCGGTGTGCAGCGCGCTCATGTACGTGAGGGCCCACCGGCTCCGGGGACGGGGGAGGGGGCCGTGGTCCGTGGTGGCGGCGAGCTCGGCGACGTCGACCGAGTCGGCGGCGGTGGCCAGCCGGCCCGCGAGGATCAGCTGCGGTCGGTGCTGGAGGCGGCCGACGAGGAGGTCGGCGGTGCGGTCCAGGAGGTCCAGGATCTCGGTGAACGACAGGCTGCGGACCGCCGTGAACGCGGCGGCGTGCAGCCACAGCTCACCGCACAGGTCACCGCACAGGTCGTCGGCCGTGTCCACCGTGGTGTCGTCCAGGCCGGCCTCGTCCAGCAGCTCGACGACCAGGTCGCGCAGGCCGGTCGAGTACCAGGTGTAGGCCTCGGCGAGCATCGCGGCGGCCTGGGGGGTGAGGGTGTCGGTCATCGGTCTCCTCGGGATCGGTCACGCGGGGCGGGCGGGGATGCGGTGCGGGGCAGAGCGACGGCCGCCGCCCACCCCGCAGATCGCGGGTGGGCGGCGGCCGTGTTGGTTCGTGCTGGTGGGTCAGGCGGCGAGGCGGCCCTTCCGCGCCCGGTGCTTCCGGGGCGGCTCGGTGGCCACGCCATCGGGCAGGGGCAGCGCGACGATCGGACCGCGCGCGCCCTCCAGCGGCTTGGCCCGCCCGGCGTCGGCGTCCTCGACCAGTCGCCGCACGTTCTCCCACTCCCGCTTGCGGCGCTGGGGGAAGTCGGCAGCCGACTCACGGTCGAGGCGCTCACGCTCACCGCGCCGGACGGCCGCGGCCTGACGGCGGTAGGGCTCGTACTCCAGCAGGGAGAGGTAGCGGCGGGCCAGGCGTTCCCCGTCGGGGCAGTGCTCGACACGGCGCCGGTCGTCGTTCCTCTTCTCCTTGCTGCTGGTGCAGGCCGCCGCCTCGCACCTGGCGCGGTGCGCCTCCAGGGCCCGGCGGGCGGTGTCCGCGGTGGGCTTCGCGAGGTCGAGCTGGTGGAGCGCCGGCGGCCTTGGCGCCGTGACCTTCTTCAACACGGTGGTCGGGCGGCGGGTCTCCGCCCGCAGCGCGTCCTGCTGCTGGCGCCGCCGCCGGGCCAGCCACCGCTCGGGGGTGAGGTCCACCTGCACCTGCCGGTTGCTGCCGGGGCAGCGCTCTCCGTTGCCGAGTCCGTGTTGGATCACCCTGATGTCGGTCTTGCCGACGAGGCGGTGCCAGCTGCTGCACTTCCGGCAGACGATGGAGATCTGCAGGCCGGGCAGCATGTCGATGTCGGCCGGGTTGAGCTGGCTGAGCTGGAGGGGCTCGCGGCCGTAGGTGCGGCGGGAGCGGGTACGGGTCGACATCGGGATCCTCCAGGGGGTAGAGGGGAGAGGGGAGAGGTTGCTGCTCTCTCCGCCCGTCAGGGCCGGCCCGATGTCGGGTGGCCCTGGCGGACAGGCAGTGCAGCAGCACTGCTCAAAGATCGTTCTGGTGTTGCTATGAGGTGCGGTCGTCTGACGCTTGGGGGAGCTAGAGCATCGACCCCTCGACCTCGCCACCGCCCTAGGGCGGGTGACGCCGCTGTTTTGAGTGTTGGAGCCTCGTTGGGAAGGTCGCAGGTCAGAGATGTGCCATAGCAGGCAGTATCCCTACCCCACAACCTCTCTACCGAGGTTCCGACGTGACGAACGTAGCACCCCGCGTGGGGGTTGTTCAATACCTCTCTACCGAGGTTAGGATGTGTCCATGAGTATCGACCCCACCGACCCCAGACCGCCGTCACAGCAGATCGCCGACGACCTGCGGGCGGCCATCAAGGCCGGCCGGATCGCCGCAGGCGAGAGGCTGCCGTCCGAGAGCGAACTGGTCGAGCAGTACAGGACCGCACCTCAGACGGCACGCAAGGCCATCGCCGTGCTGAAAAGCGAAGGCTTGGTCGAGGGGCGGCGCGGCCGCGGGGTCTTCGTCGTCCAGCGCCCCCCGATGATCCGAGTGGGGTCGGACCGCTACGCCCGCCACCTCCGGACTGCTGGCAAGGCCCCGTTCCAGGCTGAGGTCGAGCTCATGGGCCTGCAGTGGCGCCAGGAGGTCCTCGAGCTGGCCGACGTGCCGGCACCGGCATGGGTCGCCGAGTGGTTCGGCATCCCCGTGGACGCGCTGGTCTTCGTTCGACGCCGTCGCACGTGGATCGAGCAGACCCCCACTCAGCTCGCCGACAGCTACTACGAGCTGGAAACCGTGGCTGGCACGCGCATCCGCGAGGAAAACACCGGGCCGGGCGGCGGCTACGCCCGCCTCGAGGAGCGCGGATTCCACCTCACCCGGTTCCGCGAGGAGCTGGAGACCCAAATGCCCACCCCGGCAGAGGTCTCCGCTCTACGGCTGCGCCCTGGGGTTCCGGTGGTACACCTGCGCCGAGTCGCCTTCGCCGGGGACCGGCCGATCGAGGTCTTCCAGTCCATCATGGCCGGCGACCGCCACACGTTCGCCTACGAGTTCGACGCACCCGAGTAGGAGTACGCATCATGACACGCCTGGAGATCACCCACGCCACGGCCCCGACGCCGGGCGGAATCAACGAGGACGCCGTCGTCACGGGCCCGGGCTTCGCGGTCGTGCTCGACGGAGCGACCGCAACCGGGGCGCCCACCGGCTGCATCCATTCCGTGGCCTGGTACGTGCGTCAGCTGGCGGCGCGCCTCTCTTCCGCTCTCCTGACGAACGACGGGGAGTTGCGCGAGATCCTGAGGGAGGCGATCCGCGAGCTGGTGGCCGACCACGGCCAGACGTGCGACATGTCCAACCCCGACAGCCCGTCGTCGACTGTCGCCATGGTCCGGGCGCGGGGCGACGTCTTGGAGGTGCTCTCCCTGGCCGACTCGCCGGTCGCTGTCCAACGAAGGGACGGCAGCGTCCAGGTCGTGGTCGACGACCGAACCTCCCACCTCTCGTCGTACACCCGAGACGCCGTCCGCGGGTTCCGCAACAACGACAACGGTGGGTTCTGGGTCGCCAGCACGAAGCCGGAAGCAGCGGACCGGGCGGTGCTCGCGTCGGTCCCCGTCGCGGAGGTCAGCACCGTTGCCGTGTTGTCCGACGGCGCCAGCCGGCTCCCTGAACGATATGGCTGGCTCTGGGAGCGATTCATGGCCGACTTGGCGTCTAACGGACCGACGCACATCATCGACGCAACCCGCGCCGCTGAGTCGACGACGGAAGCTGGCACGTTCCGAGGCAAAACCCACGACGACGCCACGGCCGTGCTCTGCACCATCCGACCCTGACAGCCAAGCCGAAGAGCCCCGGAGGAACACCATGCGGTTGCAGATCGAGAATCAGTTCACCACCCAGGCCGGGAACGAGGTCCTCGTCCTGACCGACTGCTGGATGGAGGCCTACACCTGGCACTGCCGGGGCTGCAACCGCCGGTCGGACGCCACCACGCAGGAACGACTCGACGACCGGCTGATCTCCCAGCAGGCGAAGGAACACGCCGACCAGTGCACCGTGACCAACGAGAGCAGCGCTGCGTGACCGGTCTGTCTGGGCGTCAGAGGTCTGGCGCGTCAGATCGACACGGTGCACTCACGGCTACTCTGCGCGTTGTCCACAGGGGTAGGCTGTCATCGTCAGTGATCCAAAATGAGCTTTGCCGCCCGGACCCGAGGGTCCGGACGGCGTTCAAGTGGCTCGGCGCCCCCTGCCAGGGGCCCGTCCCGGTCAACCACGTAAGGGGTGGTGACGTGATGAAGGGTACCCGTGTCGGGCCCCCCATGAACGCGCGGCACCCCGCCGTGGAGTCGACCGGGATGTTCCGGGTCTCGCTCCGGCGGGGTGCCGTCTCTGTATGTGTGGCCGGCCACGGCGGCCCCCTGAGGTGGGGGTGTTCCGTGACCTAGCCCTCGTCTGCGGTGCCTGACCGTTCCACGGGTCTAGCTCCGCTGGCCGCTCCCCCGGGGTTTCCACCCCGGATCAACGCGGCCGTCCTGCTGTACCTGCTCTCGGGCTTCCACACCGTTGAGCGGGCTTGCTGGAGATCGGACTCCAACCGATTCCCCAGCGGCACTACCGGTTCGCCAGAACCAAGCACCACCACCGGTCATCCAAGACCGGTCGCAGTACGCACTACGCCGGCCCCTCCCAGGGCCTTCGCAGTTCCGCAGTCGGGGCCCTTGCCGGGGCCTCGGCTGCACCGCACCACCACCGAGACCGACCCGCACGAGACGAACCCGAGCGAGACAGAGAGGAGGCAGTTCGGCACCCCCCGGAGGGGGTCTTACCAACACCCGCAGGGGGTGCTTCTCGCGAGCACCCCCGAGGGGGCGCCGTTGCGTCCCCATGTAGCAGCAGGGAGCGTTGTCATTTTGCAGCAGGTCAGCGGGCCTTTCCAGTCCCACCGTGTCCCCGTCGCGGCGGATGGTGTCCCCGGTTTGAGCTCGGACTATGCCGGGGGGACGGGGGGAGAGTTCTCCTCCCCCCGTCCTGCCTTGGGATTCGTCGGGGGACCGGTTGGCGGACCGATTGGCGAACCGGGCGCCCACAGCCCCGGGACTGTGGCGGACATCACACGTTCGGGTGAGTGCGTCGGGGGCGCCGTTGACGGCCTCCCGGGTGTAGATCCGGCCGCCCCGCTCGTTCCCAGCCAGCGGGCGGCTGCGTTGGCCGAGTCGGTACCCTCGCCCTCGCCCTCACCCTCCACGTCGGGGCCCGCTTCCGGGTACGGGGCGCCGCGTCCTCGCCGGACGCCCTTTGGGCCAGTGGCCGGCGGGCCGCGTCCGGTGCTGACGCCGTTGGCGTTGACGGCGGTGATGCGGTCACGGCTGCGCGGCGCGGTACGGGCGCTGCTCGCCGAGCCCGGGCTGGCCAGCGCTCCGGATCCGGTGCGGCTGGCGGCCGTGGTGCTGCTGTCCCGTACACCGGAGGAGACCGGCTCGGTGCTGATCCGCAAGGGCGAGCTGGGCCGGTGGCTGGGGCTGTCCGCGGGCCGGATGAAGGCGGTGGTGCGCCAGGTGCGCGACACGGGAGCGGTGTCGGTGGAGACGTTCTCGGACGACTACCGGGTCGACCAGGCGCTGGAGTGCCGGCTGGACGCGGTGTCGGCGGCCCGCGGGGTGACGGGGCACCCGTTGAACCTGACGAAGAAGGAACTCGCGGTGCTGCACGGCCTGGTGGAGGCGCTGTTCGCGCCGGGCTGGGCGCACCGGGACGGTACGGTGACCGAGGGCGGGCCGCTGGCCGGGCGGACGGGCCGGGGTGCGGCGACGGACCGGCTCGCGGCGCTGCTGCTGGTGCTGGAGGCGAACGAGCGCGGGCAGGTGCGCCTGTGCGGGGGTGTGGTGGACACCGAGGCCGGTCGGCCAGCGGTGACGCTGGCGCGGATGCTGGGCTGTACTCCGGCCGGGGCGGCGGAGGTGCTCACGCGGCTGGCGGAGGCCGGGTTGGTGGAGCGGCCGCGGCGTGGCGTGAGCGGGCTGTTGTCGCGGTCGCGGATCGTGCTGCCCGCGGTGGCGGCCGCGCACCGGGCGACGCCGACGGCGGTGTCGGCGGATCAGGGCGCTTCCGCCCGCCGGGAGGCCGTCCGCAAGGCCCCTGCCGGCTTCGTCGGCGACCTCGGCGCTACGACCCCCCTGGGTGGGGCTCCCGTGGCGGAGAAGAATCCGCAGGTCAGCGAGGCGGACGTGACCGGCGGAGCCGAGGTTTCAGACCTCGGCGTTACGACCCCCCTTCACACCTCTCACCCTTCAGTGGTTGAGGTAAGTGGTGATCTTGAGGTGGATCGTGGCTTTTCCGGCGGAGCCGCCGTCGTGGCTAAGCAACGTCGGCCGGAGCGCGCGGATGCGCGCGAGGACCACATCGGCACTGCCCTGGTCGCACAGGTCGACGGCTGGCCGGCCGTCGGCGGTAGTGCGGGTGGCCCGCTGCGCGGGGACAAGCCCAACCCCAGCCCGATCGACCAGCACGACCAGAAGCAGCAGGTCCACGCTGGGCCGGGGCGCCACCGACCGGTGCCGCAGCCGCCGCAGGACCTGGCCCAAGCCCTCGCCCCGGTGGCGTGCCTGTGGGAGCGCTTGGATCGTCCCTGGTCACGGCGCCGGATCGTGGCCGCCGTACGGGCCGAGCTCGCCCGGATCGGGAAGTGGACCGGGAACGCCGGCGCCGCGGCTGAGCTGGCCGACCGGCTGCAGCACCGCCTGCGCCACCAGGGCGGCAGCGCGCTGGTCACCGACCCGGTCGGCTGGCTGCTCGCCAAGGGCCTGCCCCAGCGCGCCGAGTGCGCCCACCCCGCCTGCGACGACGGACTCCGCCTGGACACCCGTACCGACTGCATGACCTGCGGGCAGCAGCTCACCGACCGCCGCTCGAACCGCCGAGCCCTGGTCCGCGAGGCCGTCGCCCAGCTCCCGGCCGGCGCCACCGGCGACCAGCGCCGCGCCGTGGTCGACCAGCACCTGCACCGGCACGCGATGCTGCGCGCCGAACAGCAGGTGTTCGACCGTCAGCGTGCCGCGCAACGGCGGGCCGAGGCCGACGCACGCCGGGCCGTACGGCAGGCGCAGGCCGAGACGGCCGAGGCCGCTCGCCGGGCGGCGCCGTGCGAGGACTGCGGCACCGAGGACGCGGCCGGCCTGTGCGCCGGGTGCTGGAGCGTGCGGGCCACCCGCACCGCCGTCCGCGAGTGCGTGGACCTGGCGCTCGCCGGATCCGCGGACCTTGCCGACCACCAGGACGTCAACGCCGTTGCCCGTCAGGTCCACAACGAGCTCCGCGAGGAGATGCGCCGGCCCCGCCCGGCCGGCGCCGATCCGGCCGGCCTGCGGGCGTCCAACCTGCTCACCGCCCAGAACGCCGTCGCCGAGTACCGCGCCAGCGCCCTCTCGCTGCTGGCCTGTTCCCCGCTCGCCGACGCCGAAGCCGAACTCGCCCATGCCGCCGCGATGCGCTCCGCCCACCGCCACTCCACCCGCGCCGCTGCCCGGGACGCCGCCGACCAGGCAGCCCGCCAGGCCCGCACCACAACCGCCCGGCACCTGCTCCTCCAGCGCCTGGGCACCGTCCGGGCGCTGCGCGAGCGCGCCGACCGCATCCGCACGCGGGAGGTGGTGAACGCCTGATGACGCAGCCCCAGACCGGAGCCGACCACGCCCGCGCCCACGGCACCGCCCCCGCCCGGCGTACCGTTCGCCCGGTCCGGCCCGCCGCGGCCGTACACCGGGGTCCACGCGAACCCGCACCCCTCGCGGAGGCGTTCCTCGCCCTGGTCGCCGCGCACGGCTGGACCCTGGGCACCGCCGGCGGAGGCCTGCGCGACCACTGGCCCTCGATCGTCGGCCCCGACGCGGCCGCCCACTGGCACCTCGCCGGCTACGACCCGACCACCCGCTGTCTGCGCATCACCGCCGACTCCCCCACCCCGCTCGACACCGTCACCGCCGAAGCCGGCTGACCCCCGCGCGTGCGGGGAGGACGGCGGGCCGGTCACACTGGCGAAGCAGACCAACGGCTGACCCCCGCGCCTGCGGGGAGGACGGCGTCCAGGATGAAGAGGTCGTGCGAGCGGACGGCTGACCCCCGCGCCTGTGGGGAGGACATGTAGATCTCCAGGAACGCGGCCTGCAGCTGCGGCTGACCCCCGCGCCTGCGGGAAGGACCTCTTCGACGTTTTCACCGCTCTCCTGACGGTCGGCTGACCCCCGCGCTCGCGGGGAAAACCAGCGACGCCGAACTCAACGCCCCGACCACCGCGGCTGACCCCCGCGCTCGCGGGGAGGACGCGACGACGACCACTTCTCCTGGCTCGTGGCCCGGCTGACCCCCGCGCCTGCGGGGAGGACCTCGCGGACCGCGCGGACGAGAAGTTCTCCTGCGGCTGACCCCCGCGCCTGCGGGGAGGACACCTGTTCATGCAGACGACCTGGTCCGGACTCCGGCTGACCCCCGCGCCTGCGGGGAGGACGGCAGCACGTCCCGGATGCTGCGAAGCACCGACGGCTGACCCCCGCACTCGCGGGGAGGACCGGCTCGACCCACACCATCGGCCCAGCTCGCCCGGCTGACCCCCGCGCTCGCGGGCAGGACCCTTCACAACCTGCACCGTTCTGACGGCTTTGCCACTTCTTGACCAGCCTGCCGAGGAGTACGAGCCGGGCCGGCCTGTTGAGGTGTCAAGGAGCAGCGCCCA